>NZ_JBQCTZ010000005.1:0-58493 GCF_051963715.1 Neisseria sp. P0001.S005
CCCCTGTTAGATAAGGGGGGCGCCATCGGCGCGCGTGAATCCGCCTTTGGCGTGTCGCTTACGCTGCCACCGCCAAACGCGGCTTCATGCGCTTTTTCGGTGCTGATGTTTTTCATTGGGACACCTCTTTGCTGATAATTTCGCGGACGAACAAACGACCGTATTCATTGGCGGCATTTCTAATCTGTGGAATACGGTCGGGGGAAGATATGGGAAAATTGACAGTTTTAAGACAACGGGTAACGTCAGAATCGTCTTTGAAAATACGAACGATGAAAGATTTTGGAAATTTAGGCGGTTCAGGATTGACGGTGTAGAAGACGATGCACATAAAAAAGCCCCTTTGTTAAAGGGGCTTTAGTTATGTTAAAAATGCCCCTGCGATAGGGCGCAATATATAAGGCTGTCTGAAAGATTTTCAGACAGCCTTTAAACCTTCATTAATATCACAACCTTAACAACATAAGCCTACAGTTGCTTTGCATGTTTCACACATTCTGTATCATCCAATGATATATTGCTTCAATTGCGTCATCTTCAACATTAAGTTTTAATAGGGTTAAAATCAATACCCGTAATATAACGTTGTCCAGCATGAGCTTTAATGTGCACAACAATATCAATGGTCTGCCTAAGCAGGTTTTTAATAACCTCAAACTCCAGACCACTTCCTTCTGGTGATGCTTTTACCATTAATGCCAATTGATCCCATGTTTGTTCTGTGCTACCAGCATGGCAACTTGTAATAGATCCCGGGTGTCCAGATGCACAATTTCGAATAAAATAAAATGATTCGTCACCACGTAGCTCTGCTAGAATAATTCTGTCCGGCTTCATACGCAGACAGGATTCCATACAACTTTTTGCCGTAATATTTGAACTACCTTGTCCACCTTTTGAGTAAAGCAAATGAACTACATTTTCATGAGGAATAAATAGTTCCCTAGCATCCTCAATGCTGATTAGTCGCTCACTTAAAGGAATGTGATTAACCAATGCTTTCATGAAAGTAGTCTTACCACTGCCAGTTGCACCTGAAACGACTATATTCTTTTTATATTCAACGGCTTTTTTAAAAAATTCTTCGTAGTTCCGATTGTTCTTCAGTTCTACTAATTCCTTATCTTGAGGAGATAATTCTCCATTTAACTCAATAATCTGACTAAAGAAACCATCTTTACTATACTGACTTAAGCTCTTTGTGTGTTTTGATGGCAAACGGATCGTAATTGAAGCTTTTCCTGCATCACAGGCAGGAGGAATCACAAATTGGGCACGTTGTCCTGTTGGGAATGTCAACGATACCATCGGCTCTGCTTCTGTAATTCGTTGACCAGTATTACTTTCATTAACAACAGCTGTACAGAACTGACGTGCCCTATCAAAGTTTAGCGTATTTACTTCTACCTTTTTCCAACCCTGAGAGGTTTCTAAAAATACCTCTCCTGGTCTATTAATACAAATCTCAGTCACATCAGGATCTTTTAAGAAAGAGGTAATTCCCAATACTTCATATTGATAATCTAAGAAATCCGCTGAAATTGTTGAGTTTAATTCATCCATAGTTAAAAATAAATTAATTTAAAATATGCGATTATAATGAAATTTAAAACTTGAGGAAGTTTTTTATTCAAGATTAAGAAACACCTATATTCCCCGAGCTTGTACTTGTGACAACTGTCTTTGCTGTGTTTCTAATTCAAATTGCTGAGCTGTTACCTGTACCTTTATAAGACTTTCCTCTATCGGTGTAACTGCAGCTTTTTGCATATCCACAGAAGCAGTTCTTAATTCAGGAGCCTTATCACCAATAAGAATCTGACCATTCTCTTTGATATTGATTAAAGAAGCCCCTCGCATCTTATTTGCATATCCTTCAGCAGCCAATGCCATAGCAATATTATCTAAGCTTCTTTCATCGTAGCTAATATCCTTTTTATTACAGAATTCAGTAAAAATTTGTTTACTTTGCTGATAGATATTTTGAGCATGTTGTGGGATAGCTTCCAACTTTAAAGGCTTCACAGATTGCATATTATCCCAATCGCCAGGAACAGGAGCATGCGCTATGTTGCTCTTAGGTTGATGTAAAATCTTAGTACTCTCTATTCCTGTAGCAGAATGTACTCTAATACTATTACTATCTCTGACACCACTACTATATTGGCCTGTTTTCTTTTCTTGTAAATGAATGCCTAAATCCCCATTTTTGAAATTTTCAATTTTAAGACCATTTATATCTAATGTCCCCGTATTTCTATCCCATTCATATACCATTCCAGCACTACGGTAAACGAAACGGTTTGGTTGAGATAAATCACGTACACCACCCTGTAATATATAGCCATTCAATGATACTTCACCCTTGCCGTCTGAATCTCGGATAATATCTAAATTGTCAGCACGATATTTGTCATGTCCTTTACCACCAAACAATTTATCTCTTCCAGAATTACCGGCTAAAATATCATTACCATTACCACCAATTAATACATCATTACCACTACCGCCTAATAAAATATCATTTTGATTAGTACCTTTTAAAACATCATCTCCGGCATCTCCATACATATATGCCCCACTTTTTAAATAAGTCTTAGCCCTGCCTATTAATAAACTATCACGGCTATATGATCCATCAGCAACAATTTTATTGTTGCCCTTATTTCCAAAAGTGTCATAATTTGCCATATGTTTAACAAATACTTGTTTGGAATTAGGGCTTATGGATGCTTCTTTAAAGTCTTTGGAAAAATTAGTACGGGTATTCAGGAAATGTTCAATATCAGTTTCATAATAAGTCATTCTGATTGATCCAGTTCCATTACTTGGGTACATACCATACATATTCTGGCGAGCAATTAAATCTTTAACCTCTCCAAAACTCTTACCTTTAACGTATGGGTAAAGATTACCACTAATTCCTGTACTATATGCCCTACCATTATATCTTTCTTCGTAAGCAACCATACGCGCTTCGTTAAAGATCGCCTCAGCTTCTCCATAGCCTCGCGCTTGAGCATAAGCCTTAGCAGTATCATAATAACTAGCTGATTTAGCTTGATGTTTACCTAATGCATGTCCTACCTCATGAGACATTGTTCTAGCGGTAATATATCGGATATCTTGTTCAAAATGGATACTTTTATTTTTCGGATCATAATATGCTCCTTCACGATTTTTTGGAGCAGGTTTGATATGTCCCCCTTTACTAGCGAAATGGTTAATTTGCTCCACTAATTCTGAGTCTTGCTTAATTCTATCTAGTTCAGACATTTGATTATTGAATCTTATTTTATGAAAACCAAGTGTCATCAATTCTGCTTCTGCTCTTTTATTCAGTATAATCTTTGGCATCCTAAAACTCCTTATGGCATTGGGCTCATTTTAAGATTGCTACAAAACTCTAAAGCTAAAATTGCACCTCCCCCAGAATTAGTAGCAATTATTTCACGGCCTGATTCTCTCCAATAATAATCTAGTCTTTCTTTTATTGAGTCATCATCTTTTCTTTTGGCTGAATACTCAAAATCTAAATACACCCCCTCAGGTATTTCATGTGTCATAGGCTTTGGAAAAAATTTAGGGAATGCATTTTCAGGAAATATGCTACCTATTTTATCTAGGTACTCTTTTGTTTGAGTAATATATAAACTAGATTTAAGTTCAGTATGCCTGAAAACGACATACATACCTATAGATGAATGAATATCTTGATTATGTTGCATATAATCATATGCCTCTATTACGGGTATTTGCCAAATCTCTTGTAATTCACTTGCGTACATCGTATAAAGGCAGTCATCTTTAAATGCCGTATCATACATCTGCTTAATTAGATCATCCCGATTTTCCACTTTGTGCAACATACTTCGGCAACGATTGCGCACTTGTTCCATAGTTATTTCCTTTTGTATATTCTGCATCTTGGAAGAATCCTTAATATTTTTATTACTAATCTGCGGAGTACAGGAGGTCACCAAGCATACAGTTAATATGGCTGTAATCGCTGATAGTTTCATATAAATTCCTTTTTAATCATTCTGGAAATTTAATTTTCAGACGGCCTTGAGCTTTTATTACTATTACCGTTTTCCTTTTAACGAGGCAACTTTCACTGTCTCCATCAGTCGTTTGGTAAATGTTCCATCTTGGTAATAACGGATTTTCCCCACTTGCGCCGGATGTGACATACCTTCGTAAAGGATAATTTCTTTATCTTGGCTCATTGCCTTTAACTCTTGCGGCAACATCAGTGCGCGACGCTCTTCGCTTTCTGAGACACTACGTTCACGTCCACGGCTGACATTTTTTCTTTTCACTGTGGTATAACCTAGCATTTCGGAGTATTCATTTGCATCCTGCTGTTCTCTAGGTGTATAGATGATTTGCAAAGCATGGTTAGTGATAATAGTACGCGCATATTCTTTGCCATAAACAGCATCTAGCTGGGCGACTGATTGGATAATCGGAAATAGGCGAATGTTGTAACCTGCCATATAGCTGACGGAATGAGCAATAATTTCAACTTTACCAATACTTGTGAATTCGTCCATTAACAACATACATTGGTGTTTCAAATCTGGGTTGTCCTGAGGCAGCTCTTTCGTATTTTGGTTGATAAGTTGAGAGAAAAAGAGGTTAACAATGACTCTTGACTCAGCAAGTTTGTTAGGAAGAATGCCGATATAAATAGTCATTTTCTTTTTACGTACGTCAGTCAACAGAAAATCATCAGCGGAAGTGGCGGCATCAATGACAGGATTAATCCACGGGTTGAGGGGTTCTTTAAATGTACCCATGATAGAACCGAAGGTTTCTTTTTCTTGAGAGATTAAACCGGAAAAAGCAGTTTTTGTAGCCTCGCTGAGGTATGGTTGTTGTGATAGAGATGTAAAGTATTCCTTGAGTTCTGTTCCATTACCTGATGAAAGACGGTATATTTTTCCTAATGTACAGGCCGGCTCATTTTCTTTGCCCACCACGGGAAAATCAGCCATTGCTTCATACTCATCAAAACAATAAAGTGAAAACGCCAAAAACGCATTTCTTGCCTGCGCTACCCAGAACTTATCACGACTATCCCCATCAGGATATAGCATTGCAGCTATCGACATTAAATCCGATACTCGCTGGTCAGGATCGGAAGAAACATAGGTAAACGGATTCCAACGGTGCGTCCTTCCATCTTCGGCAAACGGGTTGAACAAATAGACTTCCTGACCTAATACTTCTTTGCGGTAGCCACTAGTCAAATTGAAGTTCTCCTGTTTGATGTCCAAAACCACTACCGATCCTTTATAACTTAACAGGTTCGGAATAACGATACCGACACCTTTACCCGAACGTGTTGGCGCTGCCAACAATGCGAATTGCTGGCCATTGTAATGTAACAATTTGCCGTTGTATTTACCGACGACAATTGAAGTATCCGTTTGTTTGAAAAATCCTGCTTTTGTCAAATCAGCCATCCCGGCAAATCGTGCTTCTCCATGAAGACTTTGGGAAGCTGTACGCCAAATAGGAATTAAACCAAGCAGACCAATCAGAAAAGTAAAACCAAATCCAACAATTCCTGATGTTTTAATTTGTAGTGAATATTTGGCAACCTGAGGAATATCCAGCGTATTATAATATTTGAACCATGTTGTAAGTAGTAAGGGAGTTTTATCTAAGCCTAACCATTGCAGCAGGATAAAGCCTGAAAGGTAACAGCCTAATATGAAAGAAATTAATAGTAAAACTACCGTAATAATAGATTTGTTTTTTAGAGTCATTTCAATACCTGTAAGTCAAAGTAATAGATTATTTTAGCTTTCTAGTGAAGATATTAGTTTTCAGATAGCCTAAGGTTAAGGTGATGAGTGTATTATGAAATTTATCACTCTCTTTTAGTACTATCCTTGGCAGTTTCACTGTATGTTTGAACTAAATATTTTTTGCTTTTTTTGATAATACTCATGCACACTGCTCTATACAAACTCTTAGGGATACAGCTGGCAATAGAACTATAGATAATAGTAGGACGAGAGGCTTCATCAGCAATTATCCTTTATGATAAACACATAATGATTAGGCCGTCTGAAAAAACAGACGGCCCTTTAAAATTACTGCATAACCGAACTAAAATCAATGTCCTGGGCAGTATAAATATTAATCAAGGTCCCTTGGTTGATCGTTACTGTATTAGGACGAGCATTATTTCGCTCAAGCTGGCTGATAGCCTGTTGCTTCAATGTATTGGCTGTATCACTCTCGTAAGGATTAGTGGTAGTCGATGTGTTGGTTGTAACTGTTTGTCCTTGTGGACCATATTCAGTAGCAGCATATTTAAAAGCATCTGAAATCATACTAATCAATAAAGCCGATGCCAAACGTGATCCCCAATGAGACTTAAATTTACCAACATGGCCAGCCGCACCAAGATTATCTACTCCAGGGGATTCTAGTGTTACATCAACGCCTTCTGGTGTTATGATTCGATTCCAAATGACCTCCATCCGCGGGCCAGTAGGATTACTGGAACCATATTGTCCCATTACTTTCGAACCTTTCGGCAACAAGAGATATTTTCCACTGGCAGAGTATACAGGCTCAGTGATGATACAAGATGTAAACCCTTTTACTTCAGAAACAATTTTAGTTTCTAATACACAGCGTAAATAAGTACCCTGCAAAAGTAATTTATCCCTGTTATGCATATAACGGACAGCATTAGCTTGAGCTATGCCTGCTCCCGATTCTTTCTGAGCAGCCTCCCCATCTTCAACAAATTTAGAATCCGTGTTGGCATACATATCCGCAGGCTGCACGGGAATATTAGGAATTATAGGCGGAGGGGTATCTATTATCGGTGGAGATAGTGTTTCTATTGGTGGTGTAACAGATTCGGTAGTTTTAGAACTCTCTGGATCAGGCTTCTGCTCTTCCACTAAGTCAACCGGAGGTATCTGAGTAGCTTGAGGCTCCGGAGCAGGTAAATCTGGAACAGTAACCACCTGAGGACGTTCCGGTGGAGGTGTCTCCTCAGTGCCACTAAATTGATGATATGCAAATGCCCCTAACCCAGCCAATCCAAATCCCGCTGCCACAATAAAAGCAATTGCTTTTTTGTTAACAGTACGATCAACTGGAGCATTCAGTTGAGGAGCATTCTCCTCCAGCCCTGCCAATTGATCTTGCTCATACTGATTTGAATATAAGTTTTGTGATGACTCACTATCTTTATGATGTTCATTATTTAGCTTATCAGACATACTCAATTTCTCCTCAACCCAACTACATCATCTCCATGTCTTAAAACTAAAAACGGATAAGTTCCATGGATAATAACCACATTACCTTCAACATTACTATTTAGGACAAACTCAGTCCCTCTTTCAAACTTTCGACCATAAACGGTAGGAAAATCTCCTGTGAATTTTCCCTTACTCAAATGTACATAAGTAAATCTACCGTCATCATAAACCTTTAAAGGAACTAGCCAACGAGATGTGTCACTTACAGCCACATCATAATTAGTATTGTAAGTTTTAGAAGAATCATATTTCAGGCTATAACCAGCTAAAGTACTTGTCCGGAGACTAAAGTCTGTAGAATCAGGATATCTGAATTTAACTTGATAATTCACTCCCTTATCTGAAGCGTCAGCCAAGTTACCTACAACATTTTTCATAACTTTAAGTTCAAAAATGTATTGATGTGCCTGAGTACGCACAATGAGATTTGTATCAACTGCATCAGATTTTGGACGCAGATAAAATACATTTTCTCGGCGCACCAAGTCCCAACCACCACTCAGACCTGCACCAAAATCTTTAACCTTTTCACGAGAATCAAGTTCAATTTGTGTAACCACACCCTGTGCAGTATGAACTGGATATGTCGTATTTTCTTGAAACGTATATTCTTGAATAGCTGCAGCATAGACACTTCCTTGCAACAACCACGTTGCTGTTGCTGCTAAAACCATTTTTTTTAACATTATTAATTCCCACTTTCAACAGATATAGGAGAAGTACCGGGGACAGCATTATCCACAGATGTAGGGACTTCTGGTTGAGGTACACTTTGTATTTGTTGCTGAGTCTGACTTTCAGGCAATGTTCCACTAGAAAGATAATCAGAAGACAGATCTTGAACAGAAGATTCGCTGGCATCAGGATCGACACGATAAGACAACACTTGGAATCCTAGAGGGTTTTTTAACCTATACTTTTCATCCATCTTCAAATTACTATTATAAGTGTAGGTTAGAGTAGCAACATTACTATCTATGAATCTTGATATACCAGTACTCTTATTCAATAAAAATCTTTGGAATCTAACTGTCGCACTGGCATCACGGCCATCAGCCTTTCCGCTATTATTAAGAACGATACTCAAAATTTTAACGCGAATTGACTGAGTTGAGCCGTAAAGATTGAACGGGCTGTTAGGATTACTTTTATTCATTAGATTACGATAACTGTCAGACACACCTGCTACCGACATAGAATAAACTGTAGCCCAATCATTATCATAAATGATTTGACTATCAAAAGACTCCCTTGCAATAATAAAGTGAGAAATATTACTCTTGTTCACTGCCTCATTTTTAGTAATATCGAAATTATTCCAATCACCAGCCAACTTGGCAACTGTTGCCTGTCCTGTATAAATATCAGCCATGACAAGATAAGGTTCTTTTTCTTTCAACGGCAAGATATAAAATAACCCCCCGAGCAAGCACAAAGAAGAAAAAGTAGCAACACCGGCAACTACCCATGCCCTTTTCTCACTTTTCTTACGGATATCGACTAGAGTCGTTTCGAAATCCAAAGATTTTTTGACAGCTTTTTGAATTTTATCAATGTTTACTCCTGACGCATCAATCAGTCAATTCGTATCCCTATCCACTCATGTCTCTCCAACCATTGTTAAAACCACTGGTGGAGATTACCTGACAACATGGCATCTATCCGGCCTCCCCTTCGTAGGTCGTGAAGAATGGGAGCTTGAGCACAAACACAATACATTTAACCGTTTGCTCCAATCCTTGCGTGCCCCCGACTACGTAAATGTCGCCTTTTGGGTACATGACATTCGACGTCATCGTAATATCGATTTACGTCCTGAATTTCAAGAGTCTTTCAACCAAAGCCTCTCTGATCGTTATTTCTCTCGACTCTCCCAAGAAAAGCTCATGAATAACGAGCTTTACTTGACCATGATCTATCGCCCAGTTGTCGATGGCAAAAAATTCGTTGATAAATCGGGTAATATCGATCGTCTCAAAGCCGAGCAGGAACAAGCTATTGGTACACTTAACGAATTAGCAACCAACCTTGAAGCTGTTCTCAAAGACTACCATCCATACCGACTTGGTATGTACGAAGGTAAAAACGGGACTGTATTCTCTGAAACCCTCGAACTTTTCGGTTACATCCTTAACCGCGTTAACGAGCCAGTTCCTGTACTTCCTGCACCAGTTTACAACTACTTACCCCTTAGTCGACATCTCTTTTCTTCCAAAACCGGCGACTATATCGTCCGTACTCCTGAGGGTAAAAACCACTACGGGGCCATACTCAACCTTAAAGAATATCCTGATGGTACCTACCCTGGGATACTGAATGGTCTCAAATATTTGGATGTTGAATACGTCATCACCCATAGCTTCAGCCCAATGAGCCGATACGATGCTATGAAAACCCTCGAGCGCACTCGTGGCATGATGATCTCTTCCGGCGACAAATCCTTTACCCAAATTGCAGAACTCGACCATGCAATGGACCAGCTCGCATCTGGCAATTTTGTTCTTGGCGGCTACCATTTTAGCCTTGCTATCTATGCCGACAGCCAAGAGCAACTTTCCCAAAACATTGCCTCTGCCCGAGCCGAACTTTCCAATGCCGGCTTTGTAACGACTAAAGAAGACTTAGCTGTCTGCGCCGCATATTATGCCCAACTTCCAGGCAACTGGAACTACCGCACCCGCATTGCCAACCTCTCATCGTTAAATTTCTTGGGCCTCTGTCCTCTTCACAACTTTGCCGTTGGTAAACGTGAGGGCAACCCATGGGGGCAATGCGTTACCGTTCTTCAAACAACCAATGGTCAGCCCTACTACTTTAACTTCCATGCAACCCTTGAAGGTGAAGATTCCGAAGGTGAAAAAGCCATTGCCAATACCATGGTTATTGGTAAGTCCGGTACAGGTAAAACAGCCCTTATCAACTTCCTCCTTAGCCAGGTACAAAAATACGATCCCAAACCCACTATCTTCTTCTTCGATAAAGACCGTGGTGCCGAGATCTTCGTCAGAGCTTGCGGCGGTGCCTATATGGCGCTGGAAAGCGGTCAGCCGACCGGTTTCAACCCCTTCCAATGCGAAAATACAGAGGCAAATGTCCAATTCCTCTGTGGCCTTATGAAGCAATTAGGTGGCAAGGCGCACTATTCAGCAGCAGAAGACGACGACGTCCTGCGCGCCGTGCGAGCCATGCTTGATACCCCACCAGCGCTGCGTAGTATTTCCAACTTCCAAAAATCGCTACCCAATACTGGCGACGATTCCCTCTATGCCAATATCCGCAAATGGACTAGAGGAAACAGTCTCGGCTGGGTCTTTGATAACCCTCAGGACAAAATCGACTTCAGTGGTGCCAACATCATCGGCTTCGACTACACCGACGTGATTGAAAACCCACAGGTACGCGATCCAGTCATCGGTTATCTTATTCATCGAATGGAAGAGCTTATCGATGGCCGCCGCTTCATCTACATCATGGATGAATTCTGGAAAATCCTTGATGGCGAAGGCGGCTTGAAAGAGTTTGCTAAAAACAAACAAAAAACCATCCGTAAGCAAAACGGTATGGGTATCTTTGCCACCCAGTCTCCGGAAGACGCCCTCAAAAGCGATATTTCCGCCGCACTGATTGAGCAGACAGCTACCATGATACTGCTGCCAAATCCGAATGCAGATAAAAAAGACTACATCGATGGACTGAAGCTGACCGATTCAGAGTTCCAAGTGATTAAAAGCCTGGACGAGCGCAGCCGCTGCTTCTTGGTCAAACAGGGTCATGCTTCCGCAGTATGCCAGCTCAACCTACGCGGATTTGACGATGAATTGGCAGTTATCTCCGCCAGTACCGACAACATCGACATCATGGACGGCATCATCAAAAAAACGGCCGAACGTCTTGGTGTCGGCATCGATGCGGTAAGACCGGAGGATTGGTTACAGACCTTCTACGATGAACGTAAGGGTTCTGGTAAGAAAGCAGCCACCAACGTGATGCGCAACGCGGATTAGTCGTATAGACGAATAAACCCAAAGGCCGTCTGAAAACAGCAAGTATTTCAGATGTTCCTTACTGAAAAACAAAAAACTTGGATACGTTTAAATAATTTAATTTAAGAAAGATTGTAAGCAAATGAAAAACACAATGAAAAAACTGGCAGCAGTTTTAGTGTGCTCAGGAATGCTGGGAAATACATCCGTAACGGCAACAGGTATTCCGGTATTTGATGGAGCAGCGATGACCAATGCCTTCCAACAGCTGATGAACTGGCAGGCTCAATTATCCGCTCTCACTCGTGGGGGATTGGACAAATTAAAAGGCGCAGATACAAATGTTCGAGAATCTTCTCAAGCAAAAAAAATGTTTGAGCGACGCAAGAAAAAATGCAGGGAAATACAACAAAACAACCCTGCCTCAGGTACGATTTGTCTAAAAATTACAGGATTAGAACAAGAAAAATATGACCTGCTGGTTAAAATAGATAAGGAGCTTAAAGATGATTTTGATAGAATCAACGGCTTGGTAAAATCTCAAGGCAAATCAGCAAATTCAATGGCTGCTGCAACCCCTTTGTCTAAAGACACGAAAGGTTTTAATTACTCGAATCAGGCAGGTAAAGCTGAAACTGCCGAAAACAATGTACAGATACAAGTAAATGCCGTAATTGCCAAGTATAATCAGTACAAGAACCGAATTGAAACTTTAGACAGTATGATTGCACATTACAACTCAATGCGTAAAATGCTGACCAAAGAGCAGCTTACCGGCAGCAGTTTGAACAAAAAAATTACTCAAGTAACTACATACGGCAAACTGACTGAAGCTACGAATCGCTTTAGAGAAAAAGCAAAAGACGTAGTTGATGATAGAAAAGAAATCGAAAGCAAAACCAAACCGATCTATAAATCCAATTGAGTATAAGGCCGTCTGAACCGGATCGGTTTCAGACGGCCCAAACAAATCAATCATCCCATTGTTTTACAAAAATTAATCGAAAGCTCTTCTCATTATGATGGATTTACTCCTTTATACCGGCATTCGCGACTATCTTTATGCGCGAATCGGCTACTTTACCGAAGTAGTCTTATCTAAGAACTTAAATCTCGCCCTTACAATGGTTTTGGCATTGCTGACATTATGGATTATGGTTCAGGGCTATCTGATCGTAACAGGTCGGAGTCAGGAAGGCCTCAAAGGATTTATTTTTAACCTTGGTAAAAACTATGTTGTTATTGCCATTGCACTTGGGGTCTCCTTAGGTAGCAGCTTTAGCGTCCGTGTGTTGACTGATAATCTTGCCAATGGCATCAGTCAAGTTATGCATGGTAGTAACGATTTCGGCAGCGAGTGTCTGACCGAACAGACCTCCTATATTACCGGCTGTAAAATCGACTTAAACCTGAAAACAACTCAACTTGTCCTATCCAGCCTTTCTGCCATCGATACAGCAGATGACGACCATCTGGAAGATAAGCTTTCCGAAGCCAAATGGTTTGCCGGGGTAGGTACGGCAGGTCCAGCCGTCGTGGCAGGCACCATGCTCATCATGTACCGTATCGCGATTTCCCTGTTTGTCGGTTTCGCGCCTATTTTTATTTTATGCCTTCTGTTCAAAAGAACCGCTCCGCTGTTCCAAAAATGGCTATACTTCGGATTGGCTACCATCTTCTCCAGCGTCTTGCTCGGCGTTATGGCGGAGATTTCCATGGACTTGGTGGGCCACTTATTCGGCGGCGCGGCAGCCGGCAAATTTGTGGCAACTATCATCGGTGAAGGCGGCACTACCGGCATTATGGAAACCGTTACCCAACAGCTGGGCTTGGGTCTGATGCTCTCTACCCTGCTGATTACCGTACCGCCTATGGCAGGTATGTGGTTTAACGGTGTGATGGGCAGCTTCAGTGCTTACTCAGTCATCGGCAATGGAAATGGAAATCGCCAAGAAGTTCCGCCTCATTTGGATGGTGGGGCAAGTAGACAACAAATTTCAAATATTGATAAGCCTATGAATTATTACCAGGATCAGTATCAGCAACCTATATCGAGTTATACTACAGGAGGATATGGAAACGCTAACCAAGGCTTTGGTTCTAATACTGTTAAACCTATTGGTCAGTCTAAATTTGGTGCTAGTCAGACTCAAGAACCTCAATAGGCAAAACAAAATCGGACAAAGGATCTTACTGATGAAATACTTATATTTTATATTTGCAATAGGATTGGTAAATACAGCTTTGGCAACAAATCCTACATATGATGTAACCAAAGGTGCATTACAAAATGATCCAACGCTATGCCAATATGGTTACAATCCTAATTGTTCTCAGGCACATAAGCAGTCACAACAAACAATTGAACACATTTATGTTCATAGACCCCCAAAATTTGGCGCTTTAGCATATAGTTCAAAGGTTGGTCATATTGCGGGGTCTCTGAATCATAATTCTAAGGCTGAAGCTCAACAGGCTGCAATTCAGCGTTGTCAACGTGGAAGCAAGAATACCCCATGCAAAGTAATTGTATGGGTACAGAATGGTTGTGTTGCATCAGCAGTAGGAAAAATTAAAAATAAATTCGTTGTAGTTACCGGTGCAGGCCATCCAGGAACATCTGAGCAAATAGCTTTGCAAAACTGCAAAAAGGGCGGATTGGATGATTGTGAAATTATTATGCCCGAAGGTTGTTCTCTGCCTTAGTAGTTAGATAAAAGTGTACTGTCTGAAATTTCAGGCAGCACTTGATACCTTCTTCTAATCCCCAATTCAATTTTAACGAGTACGGCACGATGAAACACTTATCCATTTTTGTTTTAACAGCGGCCCTGCTACCGTTTTCTGCCTCTGCCGTCAACGCTTCAGATATTGCCGGCAAACTGCTGACAGGCGATAAAAAATATGCCTGCGAGGCCATTGCCTGCCTGACTTCTCCGGGTACGCCGCCTAAAGAATGCAACCCTGCACTGCACAGGTTCTATTCCATTCACCACAAATACGCGCAAGACACCATCAGCGCTCGCCGCCGCTTCCTCCAGCAGTGTCCTGCTTCCCATGATAAAGAGATTGCGCCTATTATCGAAATAGTCGTACATCGATAATCTATCTACACAAAGGCCGTCTGATATTCAGACGGCCTTTTGTAAATAGTCGGTTTCGCGCCTATCTTTATTTTGTGCCTCCTTTTCAAAAGAACCACCCCGCTGTTCCAAAAATGGCTATACTTCGGATTGGCTACCATCTTCTCCAGCGTCTTGCTCGGCGTCATGGCGGAGATTTCCATGGACTTGGTGGGCCACTTATTCGGCGGCGCGGCAGCCGGAAAATTTGTGGCAACCGTCATCGGTGAAGGCGGCACTACCGGCATTATGGAAACCGTTACCCAGCAGCTGGGCTTGGGTTTGATGCTCTCTACCCTGCTAATTACCGTGCCGCCTATGGCAGGCATGTGGTTTAACGGTATCATGGCATCCTACTCCGGATACAATGCAATGCAGGGTTGGGGAAACGGTCAGCCTGCAACACCACCGGGGATGAATAGCCAACAGGTTCAAGCCAACTATAATGTACAAAATCTTGACAACAGAAATGCAGATAACTCAAGAGCAGACACCGTACTACAAAGAAATATGTGGACTCCTGGTGGTAGTCAACCAGAAAGCACAACCACTGACACTACGAAATTACCTGGTCAGCAGCGCAGAGGAGATAACAAATCCTAGTATTTATGCGGCAACAATATGATAAAGTTTTAATGGTCAACAGACTGGACTTAAAATGAAAAAAATGCTTTTTTTATTATCAGGACTAGTAAGTCTTAATGTTTATGCCAATGGTTGTGGTGGTGAATACCAACCTGCAACTGGGACCTGTCGTATTATTGATAGCTCTGGTCGGCAAATCCTATATAATGTGGGTGCTCCACAATCTTCTAGTGGCTCTGCTCAGAGTCAACCTAGGGTTATCAATATCGATGTCCCTTCAAAATACGGAGCTTGGGCATTAAATTCTAAAACTGGTATTGCAGGCGGTGCACTAGATATGAATTCACTTGCAGCTGCGAAAAGAGAAGCCATTAAAACTTGTGAACGAGGTGGGCAAAATAGACCATGTAAAGTTTTAGTTTGGGTTCGAAACGGCTGTATCGCTGTTGCTCAAGGAAAGGATAGTAAATCATGGAGAAATTTTTTCGGAACAACTCCACCAGGTATGGCTG
Organism: Neisseria sp. P0001.S005; assembly: GCF_051963715.1. Classification (NCBI taxonomy): domain Bacteria; kingdom Pseudomonadati; phylum Pseudomonadota; class Betaproteobacteria; order Neisseriales; family Neisseriaceae; genus Neisseria; species Neisseria sp. P0001.S005. The sequence continues at coordinate 15,501 of NZ_JBQCTZ010000005.1, forward strand.
AAATAGAAGCATTAAGTAAATGTCAAGAACATGGACTTTCACAATGCAAAATTGTTGTAAACGAGGCCTGCTCACTACCTAAATTCTAGCCAACTTTTTTAGACAATCCTTGATACTTCCCTCTAATCTCCCTACTATTTTAACGAGTACGACACCATGAAACACTTATCCATTTTTGTTTTAACCGCTGTTCTGCTGCCGTTTTCTATACCTGTAGTCAACGCTTCAGATATTGCCGGAAAACTGCTGACTGGCGATAAAAAATATGCCTGCGAGGCCATTGCCTGCCTGACTTCTCCGGGTACGCCGCCTAAAGAATGCAACCCTGCACTACACAGGTTCTATTCCATTCACCACAAATACGCGCAAGACACCATCAGCGCACGCCGCCTCTTCCTCCAGCAGTGTCCTGCTTCCCGTGACAAAGAGATTGCACCCATTATCGAAATAGTCGTACATCGATAATCTATCTACACAAAGGCCGTCTGATATTCAGACGGCCTTTTGTAAATAGTCGGTTTCGCGCCTATCTTTATTTTGTGCCTCCTATTCAAAAGAACCGCCCCGCTGTTCCAAAAATGGCTATACTTCGGATTGGCTACCATCTTCTCCAGCGTCTTGCTCGGCGTCATGGCGGAGATTTCCATGGACTTGGTGGGCAACTTATTCGGCGGCGCGGCAGCCGGCAAATTTGTGGCAACCATCATCGGCGAAGGCGGCACTACCGGCATTATGGAAACCGTTACCCAACAGCTGGGCTTGGGTCTGATGCTCTCCACCCTGCTGATTACCGTACCGCCTATGGCAGGTTCTTGGTTTAATGGAATGATGGCAAGCTTCAGTGCTTACTCAGTCATCGGTAATGGAAATCGCCAAGAAGTACCACCCCATTTGGATGGAGGAGCAAGTCAGCGGGCTAATATCAATGTACAGAATTCAGCTGTTAATACTGTTAATAATGATTCAAACATTGGTAAACAAAATACATGGACGACTGGTAGCAGCCAAGCTAACAGTATGACCACTGATACAATGAAACTGTCTGGTGAACAGCGTAAAAATGATAGCAAATCCTAGTATTTTTGTAGTAGCAGATAAATAAAGATTTTAATAACCAATAGATTGGATCTAAAATGAAAAAACTGCTTTTTATATTATTGGGACTGACAAGCCTGAATATCAGCGTTGCCAATCCTACTTATGATGCAACTAGAGGTGCACTGCAGAATGACTCTAGCTTGTGCCAATACGGCTATAATCCTAACTGTGGCTCATCTGGTTACCGCCAACAAAGACAACCTACGGAAATTATCAACATCAATGTTCCTTCAAAATACGGTGCATGGGCAATCAACCCTAAAACAGGTATATCTGGTGGGGCGCTCGAGATGGATTCATATGCAGCTGCAAAAAAACAAGCCATTAAAACCTGTGAACATGGTGGGAAAAATAAACCGTGTAAAGTTTTGGTTTGGGTTAGGAATAGTTGTATCGCCGTTGCTCAAGGAAAAGATGGAAAACTTTTTTATGGCACAACACCTCCAGGGATGGCCGAAGCAGAGGCTTTAAGGAAATGTCAAGAGCGTGGAACTTTACAATGCAGAATTATTGCTAACGAAGGTTGCTCAATGCCCAGATTCTAATCAGGAAATGCCGTCTCTCGCTCAGACTGCACTTAATACTTTTTTCTAAATTCCCACCTTAAATTTAACGAGTACGGCACAATGAAAAATTTATCAATTATTATTTTAACAGCGGCTCTGCTACCGTTTTCTGCATCTGCCGTCAACGCTTCAGATATTGCCGGCAAACTGCTGACAGGCGATAAAAAATATGCCTGCGAGGCCATTGCCTGCCTGACTTCTCCGGGTACGCCGCCTAAAGAATGCAACCCTGCACTGCACAGATTCTATTCCATTCACCACAAATACGCGCAAGACACCATCAGCGCTCGCCGCCGCTTCCTCCAGCAGTGTCCTGCTTCCCGTGACAAAGAGATTGCTCCTATTATCGAAATAGTCGTACATCGATAATCTATTTATACAAAGGCCGTCTGAAATTCAGACGGCCTTTTCTCTTACAAAGAGATTTTGCAAGTTACCTTCAAATCTAACCGTCTAGTCTGCTAGATTATTTACACAAGCTTAATCTTATCTTTGCCAATATAGGTTAAGGCTTTTATATGGATTTGAAATGCCGTCTGAAACAACTGAGCACCATCCGCAAAGCGGATCGAACAAATAAAGAATGGTTTGTTTTGTTCTGATTCTTCCCTTTTTACCCCACCAAAACCGACGTCATACTGAGCGATCCCGCAATCAAATTATCGTTGAAAAACGTAATCTCGTCTTGCGGTTCACGTAATGCCATGATGTAAAGCAACGGCAAGTAATGATCTGGAGTTGGTACAGAAAGCTTAGCCTTTTCGCCTAGCTGATCATAATGCACCAAGGTTTCATTATCTCGTGTTGCAATCGCCTGATTGACCGCTTCACGGAAAGCAAACGCCCAGTCATACCCTGCACCGATTTGATCAATATGTTCCCAGTTTATCGTTCTCAGATTATGCACAATGTTGCCGCTGCCGATAATCAACACGCCTTGTTCTCGCAAAGCAGCTAACTTTTTCGCCAAGTTGAAATGCCATTCTGCCGATTGCAAACGATTAAGACTCAGTTGCACCACAGGAATATCGGCATCGGGATAGAGATATTTCAACACCGCCCATGCGCCATGATCAAAGCCTCGTGTTGGGTTCAGCTCCACATTTTCCGGCTGTAATAATGACCGTACTTGCTCCGCCAACTCAGGCGAACCAGGCGCAGGATATTGCACTTGACTGAGTTCATCGGGGAAGCCGTAGAAATCGTAAATCATTTCAGGGCGTTTGCCAGACGTAACCTGCAAACGGCTACTGTACCAATGCGCTGAAATCATCAAAATGGCTTTTGGTTTAGCAAACTGTTGCGTAATTAGACTGAAATTCTGATTGAACGAATTTTCTTTATCTAACGCATTCATCGGGCTACCATGCCCAACAAATAATACAGGCATTTTTTTCATGATTTACTCCTCGTTATCGGATACAGCAGATTGTACGGATAAATTTTTATTCAAAAAATACCGGTTTATGAACAACATTTTTTACTAATAAGAAATCATGACTGATAGGGGCTTGAGTTTCTGAGAGAATATGTAGGATAAGGATTTATATAAAAGGCCGTCTGAACATTTTATTTCAGACGGCCAAAAATTTCTTTATTTCTGTATTGACAGAAATAAAAGATAAAAATAGAATACCATCACTATGAAACTGAATCCGACCACTGAAAAATTTATCCTCCATTGGGGCGAAATGGGTACCAAATGGGGCGTAAACCGTACCGTTGCGCAAATCCATGCCCTGCTCTACATCTTAGGGAGACCGATGAACGCCGAAGAAATCACCGAAACGCTCGGCGTAGCGCGCTCCAATGTCAGCAACAGCATCAAAGAGCTGCAAAACCTGAGACTGGTGCATACCGTGCATATCTTGGGCGACAGGCGCGATCATTTTGAAACTTCGGATGATGTCTGGACTTTGTTCCGCACCATCGCAGAAGTGCGTATGCAGCGTGAAATCGAACCGACGCGGCAATTTTTGCAAAGCCTGATCGACAGCCCTGAATTTAGCCAGGAAAATGAAACTGCTAAGCAGAGAATCCAGCAAACCCATGATTTCATCAGTACGCTGACCATGTGGGCAAATGAAATGCTGAAACTTTCTACTTCAACCATGGTGAAAATTCTGAAAATAGGCGCCGGAATACAAAAATTTTTCCGTTGATGGCAATGGGCTTGTGAGCAATAAACACAGCCAATGCTATTTAGGATATGGAAACATGCTCATAGTGTCCTTGTATGGGCATGTTTATCTGAAGCTTAATGTTCCTTGGTAGATTTTGAATCACTGGATATGGGTTTCCCTCCTAAAGAAACAATCCCGAAGACTATCTAAAATTTTTTATCCTATAATTTCTCTTTTAACAGAAATTATAGAAATTTCAAACTAATTATATCTTTAAACTGAAATGAAATCAGGAAAGCAATATGCCCGACCACTCTACACATACCCTCCCCACCTACCTGCCTTACTCGATGGGGCTGCTATGGCTCTGGAGTGGTACCCAACCTCTGTTTTTCATGCCTGAAATGTCATTGGATTTGCTGCATTCGGTCGGTATCCCCAATCCGTTGCAATGGCCAACATTAATCGCCGCTTCGCTGCTGGACATCGGTTTTGCCTTCTTATGCTTCAGCCGCTTTCGCTCCCGTTCAGCAATATGGCTGCTGCAATTGATAACCGTCGCGGCATACAGCCTGATTATTGCCTTCAGACTGCCCGAAATGTGGGCGCATCCATTTGCGCCTTTGGTAAAAAACCTGCCGATTATGGCTGCTTTGTTTTTCTTGTATCAATCCGTAGGAGATAAAAAATGAACACCTATTTAATCGTTAAAACCCTGCACATCATCTCGGCCACCTTAATGGTCGGCACCGGCTTTGGTACGGCGTTCTACCTCTTTTGGGCAAACCGCAGCGGTTCGGTTGCCGCGCAGTCGGTCGTCTCCCATTGGGTCATCAAAGCAGATTGGTGGTTTACAACCCCCGCCGTTATTTTCCAACCCTTGTCCGGTTTATGGATGCTGTATGAACGCGGCTACACTGTTTCCACTATGCTGGAACAAAATTGGGTATGGATGACGCTTGCCTTATACATCTTTTCAGGCATTTGCTGGCTGCCCGTTGTCTGGCTGCAAATCCGTATGGCCAAGATTGCCGAAAAAGCACACAAAGAAAACGCAGACACCATTCCGGAGCCCTACTGGCGTTACGCCAGACGCTGGGAATTGCTCGGCTATCCAGCCTTTTGCGCCACTATTGTGATTTACTTCCTGATGGTGATGAAACCGATTTAAAGATTTTCAGACGGCCTCAGCAACAATATAAAGAAAAACATATGAACATCATCATTTTCGGAGGCAGCGGCTTTATCGGCAGCCGTACCGTTCAAATCCTCAAAGAACAAGTCCACCAAGTTTTCACGCCCGACCGCCGCGCCTTCGACTTTCTTTATCCCAATGAAACAGCCGCACGCCGTTTATTGGAAGGACAAGACATTTCTTATCAACTGCATTGGAATTATGAGCCGTCATGCCGAAATACTCGAAACTGTGCACCACCACACGCCCAAACAGCTCGCCGCATGGGCAAAAGCAGCTGGCATAAAACGCTGGGTGCAACTATCCGCGTTGGGAGCCGATCCATCTCAATCCATCAACTTTGTCGGCAGCAAAGGACGTGGCGATGATGCTATTGCTCAAAGCGGCATACCGATTGCCATAGCCAAGCCATCCGTTGTTTACGGTCGAGGAGGAACCAGCTGCGAACTGTTCATCAAACTAGCCCGCCTCCCTTTGCTTCCTTTGCCGGAAGGCGGACGCTTTCATTTGCAGCCCGTACACCTTGCCGATGTTGCCGAAGGTTTGGCAAAACTTGCCGTCCAAACCGATGCCGACCATAGCATCATCAACATGACCGGCAGCCAAACGCTGACCTTGGCAGAATACCTAACCACCCTCCGCTTAACCCTGCACCACAAACTGCCACAACATATTCTGCCCATCCCCCTGCGCCTGATTGACCCTGCGCTGCCGTTGGCAAACATCCTCAGCAACGGCATCATCAGCCGCAACAGCTTTGCCCTGCTCAAGCAAGACTCATGCGCTGACTATTCTGATTTTGCAGCTTTACTAGGCAGGGAACCATTGGCAGCAAAAAACTTTGCCGGTTGCCTATAATTTGTTTAGTTTTAAAATGACAAAACAAAGGCCGTCTGTTTGTTGTTCAGACGGCCTAAAGCTTTTATAAAATACTTCTTTGCAAAACAATTCACACTTTTATCGGCTTATTGCTTCTACCTACCCAACTACAAAGGCTGGGCCAAATCGTTTTCCGTGTTGTAGCTGATAAAATCCTGTTCATGAGGGAAATGGACAACCCTTGCACGCTGTTGCTGTAGCCAGCCGCGGATGCTGCGCATTCCTGAATAAAGGTATGGCACGGTACTTTGCAGGATTTGCGGCCGGATGAACATCACGCTGTAATGCGGTCTGGCAGGGGTCTCCACATAAAACGCATTGCACAATGGCGTGCGCCGCGCGATGGTTTCAAATTGGGAAACCAAGTTTTCCGGCAAACGCGGCATATCGCAGGATACGATAAGTAGCCAATCGGCGGTGGCAATTTGCAAATCGTTAGCAGCTGTACACAAAGCAGCTAAAGGGCCGTAATGCTGCCATTGGCGCGCGTCCGAGAAAACGTGTGCGCTGCGTTGTGCGTAAGATTCAAGATTACGGTTGGCACTGATGGCGATGTGGCTGACTTGCGGGCGGATTTTTTCGATAACATGATCTATCAAGGCTTTGTTGTGCCATTGCACCAACCCCTTATCGACACCTCCCATCCGGCTTCCCTGCCCGCCGGCCAATATCAGTGCGAAAATTTTCATTTTGGTAGTCCTTTGAGAAGCAGAGTATGGAGTGTGGTTCAAGATGTTGTGTTTATTGGATAAATTTCAAGGTTTCAGGCCGTCTGAAACCTTATTTTTATGATTAAATTCACTTGAGATGAATTTTATCATAACATGATTTTACATTAAACCCCTGTTTTTTCTTATCATAACCACACAATTATTTTAGACAGGTTGTTTATAGACCAAAAGAATGATATTTTTATAAGATTATCGGATTAGTTCTCCTGCGTGCTTTATGCGTTTATTCTCCGGATCTTCAGACGGCCTGAGCCTGTCTTCGCGTTTAAAACTGCTGACTTTTTTATGGGTCAGTTCGGCGTTTTTGTCGATTGCCTTTACCCTGCTGCTTTCTTGGCGTTTGGAAAACGCAGCCAAAACGATTGAAGATGCAGGCAGTTTGAAAATGCAGGTGTATCGTTTGGCTTATATGGCAAGCGTCCGTACACCCAATGCGCAAATTGACAACCAAATCAAAGAATTTGAGCGTACGCTGGCCAATGTGACGCAAAGCGATGCCATTCATCCGCTGATTCCGTCTCAAATGCCGCTGGCTTACGACTTGATTCAATCGATGCTGTTGATTGATTGGGAATCCAATATCAAACCGTCTTTGCAACATTACGAGCGTCCGACCCAAATCGGCCTGTACCGTTTTGCCGGCAACATCGAGCTGTTTTTACAGGCGATGGAAAATGCCAACGAGCAAAATACCTTGTGGCTGCGCCGCTTTCAAATGGCCATGATGCTGATGATTTTTGTGGCTGCAGGCTTGATGATTGTTTGGCATTATTCATGGATTATCCGACCCTTGGAAAAACTGCGTGATGGCGTAGAGACCATCAGCAAAGGGCATTTCGGCGTTCAAATCGAGACAGACCAGATCCGTGAGTTTGCCCAAGTAAGCAAGGGCTTCAACCAAATGAGCCGCCGTCTGCATACGCTTTATACAGACTTGGAAGGACAGGTTGCCAAACAAACCCAAGACTTGGCGCGGCAAAACCGTGATTTGACCCTGCTCTACCAAACCACGCGCAATCTGCACCAAACCTTTACGCCGCAACAGGCGGCAGAAGAATTTTTAACTCAGATTCTGCCTGCGTTTTCAGCTTTGGGCGGTACGGTATATCTTTCCGATGAAGAGCGGAAACGTTCTGATTTGGCGGCAAGCGTTGGTGAAACCGAAGAAAGAAATCGTGTAGAATTTCCGATCGTTTATCAAGACGAACAGCTCGGCGTACTGACCCTATATTTTTCAGACGGCCATATGCCTGATGAGCAAGACGAAAAACTGCTGCATACTTTAAGCGGACAGCTGGGCATTTCCATCGCCAACAACCGCATGGAACAAGAGCGCCGCCTGCTTGCAGTCTTGCAGGAGCGTAACTTGATTGCACAAGGTTTGCATGACAGCATCGCGCAAGCTTTAACCTTTTTGAATTTGCAGGTACAAATGCTGGAAAGTGCGTTTGCTTCAGACCAACGCGAGCAGGCCGAAGAAAATATCGGCTTCATCAAAGACGGCGTACAGGAATGCTACGAGGACGTACGCGAACTTTTGATGAATTTCCGCACCAAAATCAGTAATAAAGATTTTCCTGAAGCGGTAGAATCGCTGCTGGCGCGTTTTGAACGACAAACCGGTATTCCAGTTGATTTAAAATGGCAGGACGACGGGCAGGCTTTGAATTATGATGAGCATTTGCAGATCATCTTCATCTTGCAGGAAAGCCTGTCTAATATCCGTAAGCACGCGCGTGCACAACATGTCAGCGTCGAAATTGCCAACCACGGCGATTTTGTCATGACCATTCGTGACGACGGCGCAGGCTTTAATAAAGAACACCTATCAAACCGGCCTTCAGGCGAACATGTCGGCTTGGGCATTATGCAGGAACGGGCCCAACGGATTAACGCAGAATTGGCCATTACATCGCAGATTGGGCAAGGTACGGCGGTTATGCTGACTTTGCCGCAACAAATGAGAACAGCATCATGACGATTAAAATTACCCTTATTGACGACCACACCCTATTTCGCAGCGGTATCAAGGCCTTGCTTTCGCGCCAGCCTGATTTTGAAGTCGTCGGCGAAGCTTCAGACGGCCTGGCCGGCGTAAAAATGGTTGAGCAGCTCAAGCCTGATGTGGTCTTACTGGACTTGGATATGCCGGTTATGAACGGCCGCGAAGCATTGGCTCAAATTTTAAGTATCAATCCGCAGCTGACCGTCATCATGCTGACCGTTTCTGAAGACAGCGACGATTTGACCGAATGTATGCGTATGGGTGCAAAAGGCTTTTTGCTGAAAAACATCAACGCCGACTTCCTGTTGGAAAGCATCCGCAAAGCTGTCGATGGCGACAACGTCTTTTCTCCAGAAATGACCAGCCGCTTGGTGCAATCGCTGATTTCTCCCTCTCCTTCCCGCTCCGACCATCTGCTGGAGCAACTGACCCCGCGCGAAATGGAAATCTTGGGCTATCTTGCCGCCGGACACAGCAACAAAATCATTGCCCGCCATTTGAATCTGGCAGAGTCAACCGTCAAAGTGCATGTACAAAACCTGTTGCGCAAGTTAAACCTAAGCAGCCGCGTCCAAGCAGCGGTTTATGCGGTGCAACACAAAGTACCGCAACCGGTATTGTCTTAAAAAGGTCGTCTGAAACCTTCTTTTTAAAAGGTTTCAGGAAAAGCGTTTATTCGCTATAATCACGCCGATTTATATGCAGGGTTGTCTGATTCTTTCAGACGGCCTTTTTATTTGATTTCTCACTGATTTAAAACAACATGTCCGAAAACATTCCAGAAAATACACCCGAAAATACCGTTCCTGAAGAACACAAACGCAGCATCCGCAGTTTCGTCTTGCGCCAAGGCCATATGACCGCGGCCCAACAGCGCGCCATCGATACGATGTGGCCGCAATTTGGTGTGGACTTTCAAGATGCTCCTTTGGATTTGAACCGCGCTTTTGGACGGGACAATCCTAAAGTATTGGAAATCGGTTTCGGTATGGGCGTCGCGACAGTGGAAATCGCCAAACGTCTGCCCGATACCGACTTTTTAGCGATTGATGTTCACGGCCCAGGTGTCGGTAATATTTTGAAGCTGATTGAGGAAGAACACATTTCCAATATCCGTGTGATGCGTCATGATGCGGTGGAAGTAGTGGAAAAGATGCTGGAAGACGGTTCTTTAGACGGCATTCATATTTTCTTCCCTGACCCTTGGCACAAAAAACGCCACAATAAACGCCGCTTGGTACAAGTGCCGTTTGTTGAAAAGCTGCTGCCCAAACTCAAAAGCGGCGGCTATGTCCATATGGCGACCGACTGGGAAGAATACGCCGTGCAAATGCTGGAGGTTTTGAGCAGTTTCGACGCTTTGCAAAACACGGCTGCCGATTACGCCCCTACACCTGATTATCGCCCTGAAACCAAATTTGAAGCTCGAGGCAAACGATTGGGTCATGGCGTTTGGGACTTGGTGTTCCGTAAGAAATAAAGCCAAACATAAAACACAAGGCCGTCTGAAAAATTTCAGACGGCCTTTTATTTTATTGATTAAGCCAAGAAAAGTTTATAAGCCGGATTATCGGTTTCTTCTTTATAAACATAACCCAAGCTCTCCAAGAAATCGGTAAAGGCTTCATTGTCGCTTTCAGGTACATCGATACCGACCAAAATACGGCCGTAGTCCGCACCATGATTGCGATAATGGAACAAAGTGATATTCCATTCGGCGCGCATATGGTTCAAGAAACGGGACAATGCGCCGGGGCGTTCCGGAAATTCAAAGCTGACCAAACGTTCGTTGGCTACTTTTTCCGTACGGCCGCCGACCATGTAACGAATATGGATTTTGGCAATTTCATCATTGGTCAAATCGACATTGGGCAAGCCTGCTTCAGTCAGTTGTTCACTGATGACGGCCAAGTCTTTCGCACCGGCGGTTTGCAAGCCGACAAAAATATGCGCATTTTTATCGCTGCCGTAGCGATAGTTGAACTCAGTAATGTTCCGGCTTCCCAACAAATTGATAAACTTCAGGAAGCTGCCCTTTTCTTCGGGAATGGTAACGGCAAAAATACCTTCGTTGCCCTCGCCCAGTTCACTGCGTTCAGAAACATGGCGCAGGCGGTGGAAGTTCATGTTGGCACCACTAGTGACCGCAACCAAATTTTGACCTTGGATATTGTTTTTCGCGACATAAGCCTTCAGGCCGGCAAGGGCCAATGCGCCCGCAGGCTCGGTAATGCTGCGCGTATCGTCAAAAATATCTTTGATGGCGCCGCACAACATATCCGTATTGACCGTAATAATCTCGTCCAATAGCTCTTTACACAGGCGGAAGGTCTCCTCACCCACCACTTTAACAGCCGTGCCGTCTGAAAACAGGCCGACATCTTTCAAATGTACGATTTCCCCTGCCTCAACCGATTGCTTCATACAGCAAGAATCATCGGTTTGCACGCCAATGACTTTAATTTCAGGGCAAACCTGTTTAATAAATGCCGCCACGCCAGCCGCCAAACCGCCGCCGCCAATCGGCACAAAAATCGCATTGATATTGCGGTGTTGACGGAGGATTTCCATGCCGATGGTTCCCTGACCCGCAATCACATCAGGATCATCAAACGGCGCGATATAGGTCAGTTTTTCCTTTTCTGCCAACTCCATCGCATAATCATAGGCATCATTGTAAGACACACCTTTCAATACCACTTCACCGCCACGGCTCTTTACTGCATCAATTTTGATTTTCGGCGTAGTTTCCGGCATCACGATGACGGCGCGGCAACCCAAATATTGAGCCGATAAAGCCACACCCTGCGCATGGTTGCCCGCACTTGCTGCAATCACGCCGCAATCCAAGGCTTCTTTTGGCAGCTTCGCCATTTTGTTGTACGCGCCGCGAATTTTGAACGAAAACACCGGCTGCAAATCTTCACGTTTAAGCAAAACCTGATTGTTCAGACGGCCTGACAGACTACGTGCCAAATCCAAAGGCGTTTCTACGGCCACATCATAAACTGAAGCGGTCAAAATACGGGTTAGATAATCAGAAAGAGGAAGGGAATGGTTCATGGTATTCTTAGTGTTCGGAAATAAATTGCAATTCGGTCAAATCGACCGGAGGAAAAAGTTAAAACCATACCCCTGAGGCCGTCTGAAGGCAAGAAAAATCTTAGCAAAGCCTAAATGAGACGGTATAATGTCCACTTAATATCTATTTAATATGCCAAACTGTTTACCTCATAACAGTGTCCACTCATATTCAAATCCACAAATAATGATGAAAAAAACGCTACTTAGCTTAATTTTTGCTGCCCTCCTGAATACTTATGCCCTTGCTGCCGACCTGGTTGCATCCACACCTGCCGTACAAAGCGAGGCTCAAACGCAGCCGCTGCTGCACAGCATCAACAGCCCGACAACGCCGCCGGAAATTGCAGCGACTGCCTATATCGTTACCGACCTGCACAGCAAGCAAACCTTGGCATCCAACAATGCCGACACGCCTATCGAGCCTGCCGCGTTGACGCAAATGATGACCGCCTACCTTGCCTTTAAAGCACTGGAAAACGGTACGCTTGAGGCAGGACAAATGTTGACCGTTTCCAATGCTGCATGGAAAGTCGAAGGTTCGCGCATGTTCCTCGATCCCAAAGTTCCTGTCAGCGTCAGCTCCTTGATTAAGGGTACAACCATCCAATCGGCCAACGATGCCGCCATTACCCTTGCTGAAGCCCTTGGCAACGGCTCTATCGACGAATTCGTCAAACAAATGAATGAAGAAGCCAAACGCTTGGGCATGAAGCACACCCACTTCAACAACCCGACCGGTATTTCTTCTAACGGCCATGTTTCAACCGTTGGCGACCTTGCCATCTTGGCTGCCGCGCTCATCAATGACTATCCAAAATATTATCCTTTATTTGCAAACAAATCTTTCAAATACAATAATATCGAGCAGCCCAACCGCAATCTCCTGCTCTATCGCGACAGCAGTATCGACGGTTTGAAAACCGGCTATAGCGAAGGCGCAGGCTACCATCTCGCCGCTTCCAGCAAACGCAACAACCGCCGTATTGTTTCCATTCTTGCCGGTGCCGAATCCACCGAAGCGCGCGCCAGCGAAAGCAGCAAACTGCTCAACTGGTCATTGCAGGCATTTGATACGCCTAAACTTTACAACGGCGGAGAAGTGATTTCCCAAGTCAAAGTTTACAAAGGCAGCACCAAAGCCGTAGATATCGGTTTCTTGAACGATGTTTACATTACCATTCCTCACGATACCGGCAAAAACGTCAAACCAATCTTAGAAACGCTTCAGCCCGTCCTCGCCCCGATTGAAAAAGGCCAAGTATTGGGCAAACTGAAAGTCATGAAAGACGGTAAAATTATTGCCGAAAAAGACGTTGTCGCCCTGACCGGCGTAGAAGAAGGCAGCTGGTTGCGCCGTATGTGGGACGCGATTGTGTTGTGGTTTAAAAGTTTATTCAGTTAATCCTCTTTCTATCAAAACATAAATAAAGGCCGTCTGAAATTTTCAGACGGCCTTTTGTATATCTGTTTTATGGCTTTAATAAAAATTCCTAACAAGAAATTTATCCATTTTAATTTTAGCGGTTTCAGTGATTGATAATATTAAACGCTTCAAAAAAATGCCGTCTGAAAACACAACGGTTTTCAGACGGCATTTCAATACCTTAATAGGTTATCAGTATGGGCTTAAACTAAGCCTTTTTTCTCCAGATAGCTTTCGTAATCGCCCAAGTAGTGTTCATATCCGCCTTTGCCATCCAATTCGATAATTTGGGTAGCCAATGAAGATACAAACTGACGGTCGTGCGATACGAAAATCAGTGTGCCGTTGTATTTTTCCAGTGCCATATTCAGCGATTCGATGCTTTCCATGTCCATGTGGTTGGTGGGTTCGTCCATAATCAGCACATTGGGTTTCAGCAGCAGGAGTTTGCCGTAGAGCATACGGCCTTTTTCACCGCCGGAGAGAACCTGCACTTTTTTCACCACGTCGTTGCTGCCGAAGAGCAAGCGGCCCAAAGTGCCGCGGATGACTTGTTCGTCATCGCCTTCCTGCCCCCATTGGCGCATCCATTCGCTCAGGTCCATATCGACGTCGAAGTCGTTTTCATGGTCTTGCGGGTAGTAACCGACACTGGCTTTTTCCGCCCATTTGATGGTACCTTCGTCCGGCAACAGGCCGTCTGAATATTCGGGGTTGTACGCGCCGGCCAAGAGTTTCAGCAAGGTAGATTTACCTGCGCCGTTCGGGCCGATGATAGCGAGGCGCTGACCTGCTTCAAGGATGAAGTTCAGGTTTTTAAACAACTGGGTTTCAAAACGTTTGGCCAGTTTTTCAACTTCCACAGCCTGACGGTGCAGCTTGGCTTTTTCATCAGCTTCAAAACGGACATACGGGTTTTGACGGGTAGAAGGTTTGACTTCGACCATCTCGGCTTTGATTTTGTCTGCCTGTTTCAGACGGCTGGTTGCCTGACGGGCTTTGGATTTATTGGCAGAGAAGCGAGCAACGAACTCTTGCAGCTCTTGCAGTTTCTCTTTGGCTTTGGCGTTGTCTTTCAGGGCGCGCTCACGCGATTGGGCGGAAGCGAGCATATAGTCGTCGTAGTTGCCCGGATAAATGGTGATGGTGTTGTAGTCCAAATCCGCCATGTGTGTGCAGACTTCGTTCAAAAAGTGACGGTCGTGCGAGATGATAATCATGGTGGAGTCGTATTGGTTCAACACGCCTTCCAACCAGCGGATGGTATTAATGTCCAAGTTATTGGTCGGTTCGTCCAAAAGCAATACATCTGGTTTGGAGAACAGGGCTTGCGCCAGCAATACGCGCAGTTTGAAGCCCGGAGCGACTTCTGCCATGGTCGCATTGTGCAAATCTTCGGAAATGCCCACGCCGCTCAATAATTCGGCAGCGCGCGCTTCGGCGGTGTAGCCGTCGTATTCGGCGAACTTGGCTTCCAGTTCGGCGGCTTTCATGTAGTCGTCTTCGGTGGCTTCGGGGTTGGCGTAAATTGCATCACGCTCGGTCATCGCCGCCCACATTTCGGTGTGACCCATCATCACCACGTCCAGCACGCGCATGTCTTCGTAGGCAAACTGGTCTTGGCGCAATTTACCCAAACGCACACCGTTTTCAATCGCTACTTCACCGGCAGTTTGTTCCAAATCGCCGCCGAGAATTTTCATGAAGGTGGATTTGCCTGAGCCGTTGGCGCCGATCAAGCCGTAACGGTTGCCTTCGCCGAATTTGACGGATACGTTTTCAAACAGCGGCTTTGCGCCGAACTGCATGGTGATGCCGTTGGTAGAAATCATTATTCGTAAAACCTTTATAAATAGAATGTTATAATCGGACGCGATTGTAGCATATTTTTGCAAAGACCTCAGGATTGAGGCCATGGCAAATGCGCCCAATTTCGATACAAGATGAAAACAGGCAACGCTTCACGCAAAAACGCGTTGTAGGCAGCATTTCAGGCCGTCTGAAACGGAGAATCTATATGGAAACGCACAAAATCTATTATGCCGTGATTATTTTGGTATGTGCCGCTTCCATGCTGCTCAGCCCGTTTTTCTATATCCGCCGCACGCGCTCGGGCGCCGAATTACGGAGCGCACCCAGACAGTGGAAACCCATCCTCTTCGCCAACATCATCATGATTGCGGCTTTATTTGTTTGGTGGAAATGGTTTTAAGGAAAAATAAAAAATGAACAAACTCTGGATCAGCACATTACTGCTCGCTTTGGCAACTGCGGTTTCCGCCGCGCCTATTTTTGAATGTACCGATTCTGCCGGCCGCAAAGTCTATACCCAAGCCGGCGGCAAAAACTGCAAAGCCAGCAATATCGGCAAACCGTCCGTATATACTTCTGCGCCTGTTTCAACACCGGCAACGCCGATTTCCCCAAGCAAAGCCGAGCAGGCAGAAGAAGCTGTCGCCCCGGTCAATCCGACTGATGTCGGCGCGGCCAAGCGTGCTTTAGATACCGCCAAGAAAAATTTGGAAGAAGGCAAAAAAGTGCGTTATGGCAATGAACGCAACTATGCCCGCTATCTCGATCGGATCAACGGTTTGGAAAAAGCCGTCCGCTCGGCTCAGGAAAACTATGATGCGGCGCAACGCCAGCCTGCATCTCAAGATCCTGTTGCCTATTAATCCTTACCACACCAGCAAGGCCGTCTGAAATTTGATGTTCAGACGGCCTTTTCATCTTTTCAATATAACAAAATCGTCTTTATACCAAACAAAGTATTCTTTCCAGTTTTCAGACGGCCTTGTTAAAGTAAGCGTGTATTAAATTCTGACGATTGCCATTATGTTGTTACTCAAAACGCCTTCTGTATTGCCGGGTTTCAAACTCAGCCTGGGTTTGACGGTTTTATGCCTGTCGCTTTTGGTGGTTTTGCCGTTTGCGATGATGGCGGCCAAAGCGGCGGAAATCGGCTGGAGCGGATTTTGGAACACGATTACCGAACCCAATGTCTTGGCGGCCGTCTGGCTGAGTTTGCGGATGTCGTTTTATGCGATGTTGACCAATATCGTGTTCGGCACGTTGGTTGCCTGGGTATTGGTGCGTTATGAATTTCTGGGCAAAGGGTTAGTAAACGCTTTGGTCGATTTGCCGTTTGCGCTGCCGACAGCGGTAACAGGTATTGCGTTGGCAACCCTATATGCGCCCAATGGCTGGATAGGCCGTTTTTTCGAGCCTTTGGGCATCAAAATCGCGTTTACGCCCATCGGCATTTGGATTGCGCTGATTGTTGTCAGCCTGCCCTTTATCGTCCGCGCCGTGCAGCCGGTATTGGAAGAATTGTCGGGGGAATATGAAGAAGCGGCGGCGACTTTGGGCGCAAGCCGTTGGACTACGTTCCGCCGCGTCCTTTTGCCAGAAATCACACCGGCCCTGTTGACCGGCGCAGGCATGATGTTTGCCCGCTCTACCGGCGAATACGGATCGGTCATCTTTATCGCGGGCAATATTCCGATGGTGTCTGAAATCCTACCCTTGATTATTACCGGCAAACTGGAGCAATACGATGCTCAGGGTGCATCAGCCGTTGCTCTGTTTATGCTGATGATTTCGTTTGTCATCCTGCTGATTTTGAACATTATGCAATGGACTTTGAGCCGCCGCGCCGGAGCGAAGGTTTAACAAACAACAGGCCGTCTGAAACATCAAGCAAACATTTTTCAGACAGCCTAAACGGATACAAGAATAAATAGAGGCTTCACTAACATGAAAACCCATTCTACCAATCCAAACCTGAGCGAACCGCGTTGGCTGCGCGTATTGCTGACCGCTACTGCCTTGGGCTTTCTGCTGCTGATGCTGGTCGTACCGCTTATCGCCGTGTTTTACGAAGCACTGAAAGGCGGTTGGGATTTGTACCTGCAATCCTTGACCGATCCCGAGGCATGGTCTGCCATCAAATTGACGCTGATTACCGCGCTGATTGTCGTTCCCGTCAATGCCGTATTGGGCGTGGCGATGGCGTGGCTGCTGACCCGTTTTGACTTTCGCGGCAAGCAGTTACTGACCACCCTGCTCGATTTGCCGTTTTCCGTATCGCCCGTGGTGGCCGGTTTAATGTTCGTCTTATTGTTCGGCGCGCACACGGCATTGGGCGGCTGGCTGGAAGCGCAAGGCATACAGATTATCTTCGCCATCCCGGGCATTATTTTGGCGACACTGTTCGTTACCTTCCCCTTTGTCGCACGCGAAATTATTCCTTTAATGCAGGCGCAGGGCGACAGCGAAGAACAGGCTGCCCTGATACTCGGCGCAAGCGGCTGGCAGATGTTTTGGCGCGTTACCCTGCCCAACATCAAATGGGCGCTGCTTTACGGCATCATCCTTACCAACGCCCGCGCGATGGGCGAGTTCGGCGCGGTCAGCGTGGTATCGGGACACATACGCGGCGAAACCAATACCATCCCGCTTTTGGTCGAAATCTTCTACAACGAATACAACTTCACCGGCGCATTCGCCCTCTCCGGCGTATTGGCACTTTTAGCACTGGCGACGCTGGCGGTGCAGAACATCATCACAAAATTACAAGATAAAAAACTCGCCGCCGCCGAAAGGAACGCAGCATGAGCATCACCATTCAAAACTTAAACAAACACTTCGGAGCGTTCCACGCGCTGAAAAACATCAACCTCAACGTCCCCACCGGCAAACTCGTTTCCCTGCTCGGCCCTTCCGGCTGCGGCAAAACCACGCTCCTGCGCATTATCGCCGGACTGGAAAACGCCGACGGCGGCCAAATTCTCTTTGACGGCCAAGACGTAACCGCCAAGCATGTACGCGAGCGCAAAGTCGGCTTTGTGTTCCAACACTACGCCCTCTTCCGCCACATGAACGTGTTTGACAACGTCGCCTTCGGTTTGACCGTATTGCCCAAGTCCGAACGCCCGTCCAAAGAACAAATCCGCGCCAAAGTCGAAGAATTGCTCAAACTCGTGCAGCTCTCCCACCTCGCCAAATCTTATCCGCACCAGCTCTCCGGCGGCCAACGCCAACGCATCGCCCTCGCCCGCGCCCTCGCCGTCGAACCCAAACTCCTGCTCCTGGACGAACCCTTCGGCGCGCTGGATGCCAAAGTGCGTAAAGAATTGCGTACCTGGCTGCGCGACATCCATCACAACCTAGGCGTAACCAGCATTTTAGTGACGCACGACCAAGAAGAAGCCCTCGAAGTTTCCGACGAAATCGTCGTTATGAACCACGGTAAAATCGAACAAACCGGAAGCGCCGAAGCCATTTACCGCAAACCCGAAAACGCCTTCGTTACTGAGTTTCTCGGTGAAACCGACGCATTTGAAGGACGCATCGAAAAAGGCATCTGGCACTACAACGGCTTCGCGTGGAAATTGGACGCGCACTACAAATGGCAGGAACAAACCGCCACCGGCTACATCCGCCCTCACGAATGGCAGCTTGCCGCCGAAAACGAAACACCGATGATTCGTGCCAAAATCGAAAAAATCCACGCCGTCGGCGCATTGACGCATATTTTAGTCAAACACGACAAACAAGACGTACATATCACGCTGGCAGGCAGCGATGCCGCGCGTTACCAAATCGCCGAAGGCAAAGAATTGAAGCTGATTCCGAAACAGGTTTATGTCTTTTCTCAAAACGAACTGATTGAATATTCGATTTGAAACTAAATCATAAGGCCGTCTGAAAATCTGCTTTCAGACGGCCTATCATCTTATTTAAACCTGCCAATCAATCGGCTCTAAACCATGTGCCTGCAAATAAGCGTTTGCCTGCGAAAAATGTTTGCAGCCGAAAAAGCCGCGATATGCCGATAAAGGCGAAGGATGCGGCGCAGTCAGCACCAAATGACGGTTGCGGTCGATAAACACGCCTTTCTTCTGCGCATGGCTGCCCCACAGCATAAAGACTAAATGCTCGCGTTCCTTATCCAATTGTCGGATGACTTCATCGGTAAACGCCTCCCAGCCAAAAGTCGCATGGGAATGCGCCAAACCGGCACGGACAGTCAATACCGTGTTCAACAGCAACACGCCCTGTTCTGCCCAATGCTGCAAATAGCCGTGTTGCGGAATCTGAAAGCCCTCAATATCCGTCGCCAGCTCTTTATAAATATTGACCAGTGACGGCGGCACCGCAATTTCAGGTTGCACGGAAAACGCCAAACCATGAGCCTGACCCGCGCCGTGATACGGGTCTTGCCCCAAAATCACTACTTTTACATTTCCGAATTCAGTCGTCCGAAAGGCATTGAATACATCGCGCTCAGGCGGATAAACAGTTATCCCCGCCTGCCTTTCATGGCGTACCTTCTCCAAAATCGTTTGAAAATACGCCTTTTCTTTTTCTGCACCAATTGCCTCGTGCCAAGTCTGCATTATTTGCCGCTCCGTATTTGAACGGACTTATTATAACTGAAATAAATTTCAACCTTAGCCTTTTCATTTCAAGCTGTTGCCATTATGATAAGGATTCTCAAAAGATTATTAAAAGGATATGCCGCATGACGATATGGTTTGTTGCCGCCGCCGTTGTTCTGATTGTCGAATTATTTATCGGAACGGTTTATCTTTTGGTAGTCAGCGTAGCGCTGGTCGCCGCCGGAATCATATACGGATTAAGCGGACACTTTTCTGCCGCCGTTTTGACCGCCGCCATCATCAGCGCACTCGGTATCTGGCTGGTACACGGCCGTCTGAAAAACCGCTCGGCTCCCCAAGCGCTCAACGATGATTTGGATATTGGGCAAAACGTCCGCATCCTACGCCACCTACATGACAATATTTACGAAGTCGCCTACCGCGGCACACATTGGCAGGCACAAGCCGAACGGCCCCAAGATACTTTTCAGACGGCCTCAAGCGCAGTCATTACCGCCAAAAACGGCAATCTTCTGATTATCCGCACACTCTCCCAACCATCATCATAAGGAAACATTATGGAATTTCTGCTCAGTCTCCCCGTCCTCATACTCATCGTCGTTGTTGTTTTTGGTTTCAAATCCTTTATCGTTGTACCGCAGCAGGAAGTTTATGTGGTCGAACGATTAGGCCGTTTTCACAAAGCGCTGACTGCAGGTCTGAACATCCTTATCCCATTTATCGACCGCGTCGCCTATCGTCACTCGCTGAAAGAAGTTCCTTTGGATGTTCCCAGCCAAGTCTGTATTACCCGCGACAACACTCAGCTGACTGTGGACGGCATCATCTACTTCCAAGTCACCGATCCAAAACTCGCTTCATATGGTTCCAGCAACTACATCATGGCGATTACCCAGCTTGCGCAGACAACTTTGCGCTCTGTCATCGGCCGCATGGAATTGGATAAAACCTTTGAAGAGCGCGATGAAATCAACAGCATTGTTGTTGCTGCTTTGGACGAAGCGGCAGGCGCATGGGGCGTGAAAGTCTTGCGTTACGAAATCAAAGACTTGGTTCCGCCGCAAGAAATCCTCCGCTCAATGCAGGCGCAAATTACAGCCGAACGTGAAAAACGCGCGCGCATTGCCGAATCCGAAGGCCGTAAAATCGAGCAGATCAACCTTGCCAGCGGTCAGCGCGAAGCAGAAATCCAACAATCCGAAGGTGAAGCGCAAGCCGCCATCAACGCGTCAAACGGTGAAAAAATCGCCCGCATCAACCGCGCACAAGGTGAAGCCGAAGCCCTGCGCCTGGTGGCAGAAGCCAACGCCGACGCCATCCGCAAAATCGCCGAGGCTGTCCGCTCCGAGGGCGGTGCTGAAGCTGTTAACCTGAAAGTTGCCGAGCAATACGTTGCCGCCTTCAGCAATTTGGCTAAAGAAAGCAACACGCTGATTATGCCTGCCAACGTTGCCGACATCGGCAGCTTGGTCTCCGCCGGTTTGAAAATCATCGACGGCAACAAGCCTAAAGCGTCATAATAGCGTTCTGACTCAGGCCGTCTGAAAACCCAATACGGCTTTTCAGACGGCCTTTTTATATCGTTCGATTTTTATATGAATACACAAACCATCAAAACCTATCTTGTCGGCGGCGCCGTCCGCGACCATCTGTTAGGCCTGCACGTCAAAGACCGCGACTGGGTAGTCGTCGGTGCAGATGCGCAAACCATGCTGGCTCAAGGCTATCAACCTGTTGGCAAGGATTTTCCCGTCTTTCTCCATCCAGACAGCCACGAAGAATATGCCCTCGCCCGTACCGAGCGCAAAACCGCCAAAGGCTATGCCGGATTCAGCTTTCATGCCGATAAAGACGTTACGCTGGAACAAGACCTGATGCGCCGCGACCTGACCATCAATGCCATGGCTCAGGATTCAGACGGCACGATCATCGATCCTTTTGGCGGACAACAAGACTTGGCGGCCGGCATCCTGCGCCACGTTTCGCCTGCCTTTGCCGAAGACCCCGTGCGGATTTTGCGTATCGCCCGTTTTGCAGCGCGTTATGGTTTTCAAATTGCCGATGAAACCATGTCGCTGATGCGGCAAATGGTAGAAAACGGCGAAGCGGATGCCTTGGTTGCCGAACGCGTCTGGCAAGAGCTGGCAAAAGGCTTGATGGAGAAAAATCCGCGCCGAATGATTGAAGTTTTGCGCGAATGCGGCGCACTCAAAGTTTTACTGCCCGAGCTTGATGCCCTTTTCGGCGTACCACAACGCGCCGATTATCATCCTGAAATCGACAGCGGTATTCATACGCTGATGGTTGTACAACGAGCCGCAGAAATGAACCTTTCCCTCGCCGAACGCTATGCCGCCTTATTGCACGACTTAGGCAAGGCAAAAACACCGACCGATATCCTGCCAAAACACTACGGACACGACGTCAACGGCGTCGAACCCGTCCGCGAAGTCAATCAACGCCTGCGTGCGCCCAAACACTGCGCCGAGCTTGCCGAACTTGTCTGTCGCTGGCACATCATGCTCCATCAAGTCGAGCAGTTCAAAAGCAAAACCATTTTGAATGTTTTGAAAAAAACCGACGCATTCCGCCGCCCCGAACGTTTTCAGACGGCCTTAAACGTCTGCGTGGCCGACAAACAAGGCCGTCTGAATCTTGAAGATACCCCCTATCCGCAACGCGAACACTGGCTGGCCTTACTTGAGGCCGCCAACCAAGTAGATGCAGGCAAAATTGCCGCCGAATGCCGCACACAAGGGAAAGCCCATTTAATTGCCGAACAAATCGATCATGCCCGCTTGGCGCAAATTACACCGCTGCAAAAAGCGTATCAGGCTGAAAAAATAGGAGGCTATTGATGACATCTTCGCGTTATAAAATTGAACAAACACCTAGCAAAATTACCTTGTCAGCAAAAATTATACGCAACAGACTCAAACTTCTATTAACTTGCAGAGATCTTGTAATCGTACTATTGATATTGGCAAACATTTCAAATTTAAACTTTGAATCAACATTTAATATCATACTCCTCATATTTTTAGGCCTGCTTTCTTGCCAATGTATTTATGACTTACTGTGGCAACTTTTTGGACAAGAATATATCCATGTTCAAAATGGAATACTTTCACACCAATTCGCACTGTTTGGATTGGGAAAAGGTAAAAAATTTTCACTCGTAGAAATATCACAATGGCAGCCACATGAGAACTATGCAAATACTAAAAACACTAAAATCACACTGCGTAACTATTTGAGTCAGAGAAGGAATACATCCACCATCTCCAGCCCCTTACGACAACCAAATAGTAAACAAGGTGCATGGTCATTTATTTATCATGGTAAAACCATATACATTGGAGAATTTTTTTATAGCGACGATTACCAAGCAATTAACTCTAAATTAAACAACCTAATACCGAAAAAAGCCAAAACAGGGACACTTTCCGAACCAGAACACGGACTTTGAAACAGCCGCCACGATATCCGCTATAATCTGCATCTTGACCATCTTATTTCAACAATAAAAATCATGACTATCCAGACCGATTTACTTCACGAAAAAATCAGCAATGAAGATTATCAACGCCTCATTGTCAAACACAGCGAATCTTTCAGCGACGGCGAAATCCGCCTATTAAACGAAATCCTTGAAAAATTCCGCTTTGATGTCGTACAGGCGCAGGCTTTGGCGCAAGCCGTCATGCAGCAGGTGCGCTTTGATCCAAACGACTACCATATCGACAGCGACGATGAGGATACAACCGGCATCTGTCCGCACTGCATCAATCCGCCCATGCCGCCCCTGCGCGATTATTTGGTTTGGCGCGAAACACGCGGCTAAAAATTTCCCCAATCGATTTTGATAAGTTATTAACCATTTGCTATCGAACAAGGCCGTCTGAACAGGTGTCATCGTTACATTTGTTCAGACGGCCTTTTGTAAATAAATGTTCACGACTAGGATAAATCAGTATAATCTGCGCCGTTTGAATTTTCTTCGGAGCTTTTATGAACCAGCTTAAAACGGCGGTGGCCGGTGCGCAGATTTTGTTTGTCGCATTCGGTGCCATGGTGCTTGTGCCGCTACTGACGGGACTGAACCCAGCTTTGGCATTATTGGGCGCAGGCTTGGGCACTTTGTTGTTCCAATTGGTTACCAAACGTAAAGTGCCGATTTTCCTCGGCTCTTCTTTTGCCTTTATTGCACCGATTATCTACTCCATCGATGAATGGGGCCTGCCTTCTACCATGTTCGGCCTGTTTGCGGCAGGTTTCATGTACTTTGTCTTTGCCGCGCTGATCAGATGGCGCGGTCTGGATGCGGTACACAAACTGTTGCCGCCCGTAGTTATCGGCCCGGTGATTATGGTAATCGGCTTGTCTGTGGCCGCAGCAGCCAGCAGCATGGCCATGGGTCAGGCAGATGGAAAACAGGTCATCGACTATATCGACTCACTGATTCTATCGGGCTTTACCTTTGCGGTAACCGTCATTGTTTCTGTCTTCGGCAGCAAAATGATGAAGCTGATTCCGATTCTGATCGGCGTAGCTTCCGGCTATGTATTGGCTCTAATCATGGGTCTGGTCGACACCAGCGCCATCATCAACGCTCCTTGGTTTGCCGTCCCTCATTTTGAAACGCCTCAAGTCAACTGGCAGGCTGCCTTGTTTATGTTGCCCGTCGCCATTGCCCCGGCCATCGAACACATCGGCGGTATTATGGCCATCGGTAATGTAACCGGCAAAAACTACACTCAAGACCCGGGCTTGGACAAAACCCTCGCCGGTGACGGCTTGGGCGTGTGCGTGGCCGGTTTGATTGGCGGCCCTCCTGTGACTACTTACGGCGAAGTAACCGGCGCGGTGATGATTACCAAAAACAGCAACCCCGTCATCATGACTTGGGCGGCAATTTTTGCGATTTTCATGGCGTTTTTCGGTAAATTCAACGCATTTTTAGCTTCGATTCCTATGCCGGTTATGGGCGGCATTATGTTGCTGCTGTTCGGTACAATCGCCTCTTTGGGCATCAAAACACTGATTGATGCGAAAGTCGATTTGATGCAGCCGAAAAATCTGGTTATCGTCAGCTCCGTATTGACGACCGGTATCGGCGGCATGATTATCAAAGTAGGTACTTTGAGCTTCGCCGGTGTAGGCTTGTGCGCCGTATTGGCCATTATCCTGAACTGCGTTTTGCCCAATACAAAATCAGAAGAAGCATAAATAGCTGGCTCATAAACGCAAAGGCCGTCTGAAAATGAGATTTCAGACGGCCTTTTTATTACGCTTTATACAATGAAAAATGCCGGAGACTTAACCATCTCCGGCATTTTTGAATAAGGTGGCGAGCCGAACCCCCGGCACTGGCTCATCAGAGTGGGCTGCTGGCTTCCGCCCCTGACCCGGTGTTCCGAATTACCATGCGGGGAGACCCGCCGTAGAAGAAACGCATTATAGCGGTTTTACAGAAAAACTCAAGCGATAAAATCTATCAGGCCGTCTGAAAACCATTTACACGACAAGATTGTAAACAATATTGCCTAGTTGCAAATCATTCCCATTGAAATGTTTATTGTCTTTTCCGTTGAAAAATATCGAAAATTACACTACATTAACACTTTACGCCATCAAGAAGAAATTACATTTTTCAGACGGCCTTTAATATAAAAACATTACATCCATCAACGGAACACGACCATGACCACGACTACTGCCCCTCAGCGTATTCGAGAAATTCCCTATAACTATACTTCTTATACCGACCGCGAAATCGTCATCCGACTGTTGGGCGACGAAGCGTGGCAAATCCTGCAAGACCTGCGCGGTCAACGCAAAACAGGACGTTCGGCACGAATGTTGTTTGAAGTATTAGGTGATATTTGGGTGGTCGTGCGCAATCCGTATCTGGTCGATGATTTGCTGGAGCATCCGAAACGCCGCGCCGCGCTGGTACGCGAAATGCGCCACCGCTTAAATGAAATCCGCAAGCGCCGTGACGACAATCAGCAAGTGGATGTCTTGGTTGCCGCAGCAGAAAAAGCAGTCGAGCGTTTTGATAGCAGTTTTGATGAAACCATCCAAAAACGCCATCAGATTTTGGAACGCTTAAGCAAAATCACCAAACCGCACAACATCATGTTTGACGGATTGGCGCGCGTAACGCACGTTACCGATGCAACCGACTGGCGCGTGGAGTATCCGTTTGTCGTCGTCAATCCTGATACCGAAGCAGAGATCGCTCCTTTGGTGCGCGCCTTAATCGAGTTGGACTTGGTCATTATCCCACGCGGCGGCGGTACGGGTTATACCGGCGGTGCGGTACCTTTGGATGCAAACAGCGCAGTCATCAATACCGAAAAACTCGATAAGCATCGCGGCGTCGAATATGTTGAGCTGGCAGGCTTGGACGGCAGACATCCGATTATCCATTGCGGCGCAGGCGTGGTAACACGCCGAGTAGAAGAAACCGCGCATCAGGCGGGTTTGGTGTTCGCCGTCGATCCGACTTCTGCCGACGCTTCCTGCGTGGGCGGTAATGTGGCGATGAATGCGGGCGGCAAAAAAGCCGTGTTGTGGGGTACGGCGTTGGACAACCTCGCCTACTGGCAGATGGTTAACCCGCAGGGCGAATGGCTGCGCATCGAGCGCGTGCGCCACAATTTCGGCAAAATCCACGATGAAGAAACCGCCGTGTTCGACATTCACACGCTGGATTCAGACGGCCTCAATATCGTTAAAACCGAACGCTTGGAAATCCCCGGCCACAAATTCCGCAAAGTCGGTTTGGGCAAAGACGTTACCGACAAATTCTTGAGCGGCCTGCCCGGCGTGCAAAAAGAAGGCACGGACGGCATCATCACCAGCGTTGCCTTCGTGTTGCATAAAATGCCGAAATACACGCGCACTGTGTGTATGGAATTTTTCGGTACGGTCGCCACTGCTACGCCATCCATCGTCGAAATCCGCGATTTCCTGCTTGCCCATGAAAGCGTACGATTGGCCGGTTTGGAGCATTTAGACTGGCGCTACGTCCGCGCCGTCGGTTATGCCACCAAAGCGGCAGGTAAAGGCCGACCTAAAATGGTCTTGTTGGCAGACGTGGTTTCCGATGACGAAGCCGCCGTACAGGCAGCCGCCGAACACATCTGCGAACTCGCCCGCGCCCGCGACGGCGAAGGCTTTATCGCCATATCTCCCGAAGCGCGCAAAACCTTCTGGCTTGACCGCAGCCGCACCGCTGCCATCGCCAAACACACCAACGCCTTTAAAATCAACGAAGACGTGGTAATCCCACTTGAGAGGCTCGGCGAGTATTCAGACGGCATCGAACGCATCAATATTGAGCTTTCCATCCAAAACAAACTCAAACTCTGTGCCGCCTTGGAGCAATATCTGTCCGGCAAACTCCCCATCGACAAAATGGGAACAGACCTGCCAACCGCCGAACTGTTGGGCGAACGCAGCAAACACGCCCTAGCCCACGTTTCCGCTGTCAAAGCTCGATGGGAATGGCTGCTTGCTAACTTAGACGCGCCGCTTGCCGACCATAAAGCACGCTATGGCGCATCCGTCCACGCCGCTCCCGAAGCCAAAGACAATGAAAGCTGCTTTATTGCCTTCCGTGATTTCCGTCTGCGCGTGTCTGTCAAAGCGGACGTAATGAAGCCACTTTCTGAAATCTTCAGCGGCAAAACAGATACCAAAATTATCCAAGGTTTGGGCAAAATCCACGCCAAAACCGTACGCAGCCGCGTCTTCGTCGCCCTGCATATGCACGCCGGCGACGGTAACGTTCATACCAATATTCCGGTTAACTCAGACGATGCCGAAATGCTTCAGACGGCCTATCGTTCGGTCGAACGCATCATGAAAATCGCTCGTTCGCTCGGTGGCGTAATTTCCGGCGAACACGGCATCGGCATTACCAAGCTCGAATTTTTGACCGATGAAGATTTGCAACCGTTTTGGAACTACAAAAACCAAGTCGATCCCAAACACACCTTCAATCGTCACAAACTGATGAAAGGCTCGGACTTACGCAACGCCTACACGCCATCCTTCGAGCTTTTAGGTGCGGAATCGCTGATTATGGAAAAATCAGACCTCGGCACCATTGCCGATTCTGTCAAAGACTGCCTGCGCTGCGGCAAATGTAAACCTGTTTGCTCTACTCATGTTCCGCGTGCCAACTTGTTGTACAGCCCACGCAACAAAATCCTCGGTGTAGGCTTGCTGACCGAAGCCTTCTTATACGAAGAGCAAACCCGCCGCGGCGTTTCTATCAAACACTTTGAAGAACTCATGGACATCGGCGACCACTGCACCGTGTGCCACCGCTGCGTCAAACCCTGCCCCGTCAACATCGACTTCGGCGATGTTACCGTAGCCATCCGCAACTACCTTGCCGATTCCGGCCACAAACGATTTGCGCCTGCGGCTTCAATGGGCATGGCATTTTTGAACGCCACAGGCCCCAAAACCATCAAAGCCCTTCGCGCCGCCATGATACAGACCGGCTTCCCAGCACAGAACTTTGCCTACAAAATCGGCAAGCTTCTTCCGATCGGCACTAAAAAGCAAAAAGCCGAACCGAAAGCCACCGTCGGTACCGCCTCAATCAAAGAACAGGTTATCCATTTCATCAACCGTCCTTTGCCAAAAAGTGTGCCAGCCAAAACTCCGCGCTCCATGCTGGGTATAGAAGACGACAAGAGTATTCCTATCATCCGTAACCCGGCTTCTCCGGAAGATGCCGAGGCCGTGTTCTACTTCCCAGGTTGCGGCTCTGAGCGTCTGTTCAGCCAAATCGGTCTTGCCGTTCAAGCCATGCTTTGGCATGTTGGTGTCCAAACTGTCCTGCCACCCGGCTATATGTGTTGCGGCTATCCGCAAGATGCAGGCGGTAATAAGGCTAAAGCCGAAGAAATGAGCACCAACAACCGCGTGGCTTTCCACCGTATGGCAAATACCCTCAACTACCTCGACATTAAAACCGTCGTCGTCAGTTGCGGTACCTGCTACGACCAACTGGAAAAATACCGTTTTGAGGAAATCTTCCCAGGCTGCCGTATCATCGACATCCACGAATATCTGCTTGAAAAAGGTGTACAGTTAAACGGAGTACAAGGTCAGCAATACCTCTACCACGACCCTTGCCATACCCCGATCAAAACCATGAATGCCACCCAAATGGCCAGCAGCCTGATGGGACAGAAAGTCGTCTTAAGCGACCGCTGCTGCGGCGAGTCCGGTATGTTTGCCGTCAAACGGCCAGACATTGCCACTCAGGTCAAGTTCCGCAAACAAGAGGAAATTGAGAAAAACCTCAAAGAGCTGCCGCAGGGCGAACCAGTCAAAATGCTTACCTCCTGCCCAGCCTGCCTGCAAGGCTTGAGCCGTTACGCCGACGACAACAATATGCCTGCAGACTACATCGTCATCGAAATGGCGAAACACATTCTCGGTGAAAACTGGCTAGATGAGTTTGTGAAAAAAGCCAATAACGGCGGTGTAGAAAAAGTATTGCTCTAAGGACTTAGGCAAAACCTTTGGCCTGTAATAAAGGCCGTCTGAAAATCTTTCAGACGGCCTTTTTATTCAAAAGAATCAAGATAAAATAATCAAATCAAACGCCTTTACAAATAGCGATGCCACACCAGTAGTATTCAATAAAAAATAAAACCTAAGGCCTTTTATTTCTCAGGTTTTATTTATCAAGCCTTATGCTTTTTCTTTCTGGAGTTTCTCTGCCATCAGTTGATGCAGCGTTTTCTTAGCCGGTTTCATCGGAACACGGTTATCCGTCCAGCCCAGCTGCTTGCTAGGCGTCAATGCACGGAATTTAGTGGCTGTCCAACCGAATGCACGGTAAGCTTTACTGCCGCTGAAAATACCGTCAAACGTACGCCACGCCATTTGTTCGCCGAAAGTATGCGATGCGCCTTGACCACGGATAGGATGTGGAACGATTTCGGTTGGTGAACGTTGAGCTTCAACACGCAGACGTTGCATTTGCTCGGTAATCGGAATGCGTACCGGACAAACCTCAACACAGGCACCACACATGGTACACGCAGTCGGCAGATCGCGTGTCGCATCCAAGCCCAACAAGTGCGGAGAGATAATCTCGCCAATCGGGCCGGGATAAGTCGTACCGTAAGCCGCGCCACCGATACGGGTATAAACCGGACAGTGGTTCATACATGCACCGCAACGGATACATTGCAAGGTACGGCGCATTTGATCTTCTGCATACGCTTGGCTACGGCCGTTATCAAGCAGTACCAAGTGCATTTCTTGAGGGCCGTCCAGCTCTTCGCTACGGCGAGGACCGGTAATCATATTGAAATAAGTGGTAATGTTCTGACCGATGGCAGAACGTGGCAACAGACTGTACAAAGGCGGAACATCCGACAGCTTCGCAACCACTTTCTCAATACCGGTAATGGCAATGTGCACAGGCGGTACAGTGGTACTCAAGCGGCCGTTGCCTTCGTTTTCGACCAGACACAAAGTGCCTGTTTCCGCAACGGCAAAGTTCACACCGCTCAAACCGACATCGGCAGTGCTGTAAATATCGCGCAAGGCTTTACGCGCAAATCCGGTCAGTTGGTCTACGTCGTCTGTTAATGGAGTGCCGAGGTTTTGATGGAAAAGCTCGCTAACCTGCTCTTTGGTTTTATGAATGGCAGGCATCACGATATGGGTTGGTTTCTCGCCGGCCATTTGAACGATAAACTCGCCCAAGTCGCTCTCAATCGCTTTGATGCCTTGGTCTTGCAGATAATGGTTCAGCTCAATCTCTTCGCTGACCATAGATTTGCCTTTCACCATCAGCTTACCGTTTTTATCGGTAATGATGTTGTGAATGATTTGGCAGGCTTCGGCAGGTGTTTCCGCCCAGTGGACTTTAACGCCCAACTTGGTCAGGTTTTCTTCCAATTGCTCCAACAATGCAGGCAATTTGGACAACGAACGTTGACGGACATGTTCACACAAGTCACGCAGACTTTGCAGCTCTTCTTCATCAGTCAAAACGGCTTTGCGCTTGGTCATCAGCATATCCATCGCCGTGCGCAAGCTTTTACGCAGAGGCTTGTCTTGCAAAGAAATCGCAGCGTTTTGCTTGAACGTTTCCGGCTTCATATGGAATTTAATGGTTTGGGAACTCATGCTTTTTCCTCCAAATCGGCAGGGGAAATATGATCAGGCAGAACGGCCAAAACCACCAAATCGCGCGGGCCGTGTGCACCATAGGCCAAAGTCAATTGAATATCGGCAGTCTTAGATGGGCCGGAAATCAAAATAACGTTGGTAGGCATGCCTTTTTCTACCAGTTTTTCGCCTTCAACAGCATTATGGAATTCGTTGTACATTTTGCTGGTGTCAAACAGGCAGAAATGCACAGGCGGAACCAAACTCAGGCTGCGCGGCTCGACAGGACTGGACTCCAGCATAATCGTACCGGTACGGGCAATACCGCATTTAGAGCCGCTAAAACCCGCCTCAATATCTGTAAAGAATTCGTTTTTCCAATCGTCGATTTTTCGCTCAAAACCACGCGGTTCAATATTGGTATCAGCCAAAGCTGCACGGGCCAGCTGACCATGTTCTGTTTCCAATGGGAGCAGAATGTTTTTCAAGCCTTTGCCTTCGGCTGCTTGGCGGAATACTTGCGGCCAGTTGGTTTTAGTAACCCAATAGATTTCCGTTTTGACGGCACGCATGGCAGCCGCCCAATGTTTCAAGCGCTCGACATCGTTTGCCCAAGAAACACCCATTTCACGGTAATAATCGAAAACCGGCGGCTCTTCCATCGGCAAGGCATCGGCTTTTTTCAATTTCGCTAAAATATTTTCGCGCGCGCTCATGCTTTACCTCCGGTACGTTCCAACAGGAAAGATGCAATATGTTTCGGACGCGGCATATTGGGTTCGTCTTTGGCAATTTTGCCTCCGATATTCATCATACAGCCGCAATCCGCGCTGATGATTTCAGTTGCACCTGTTTCTTTTAAGGCTGCAACTTTGTCGGTTACCATCGCACCGGAAATATCGGCTTGTTTCACAGAGAATGTACCGCCAAAACCGCAGCACTCGCTTTCATGGTCGTGAACGATACGTTCAACATTCGCCATGCCGTCAATCAGCTGCCAGCCTGACAAATGGACATTCATCTCACGACGCGCTGCGCAGGAAGTATGAACAGCCACTTTAACCGGCTCGCCTTTATCTTCAGGTTTGTAACCAATTGCCAGCAGGAAGTGGGTGAATTCAATGATACGGTTGGCGCAATCAATGGCTTTTTGTTCGTACTCAGTGTCTTTGAACAAAGTCGGCCAGTGGTGTTTCATCATGCCGCCGCAAGAACCGGAAGGCACGACAATCGGCCAATTTTCAGGAAATAAATCCAGTTGCGCTTTGGCAACATCAAAAGCTTCTTTAGGATGACCTGACGAATAGGCAGGTTGGCCGCAGCAGCTTTGCTCCATAGGATAATGGATATGGATGCCCTGTTGTTCGATTAAAGTGATGGCATCCATGCCTGCTTCGGGCATGAAAAGGTCGAGAACGCAAGTACCGAAGAAATAAGCATCGGTTGGCTTGCTGTCGAATACGGTGATTTGTGGTGGTTTGATTGCGCTCATTTTTTTGGAACGGGATAACCCATTTTCTTGTGTAAAAATAAGATGGATACTTTAAGTAATTGCTTGTAATGGGTCAAGTCTAATTTTAAAAAATAATATTAAAAAAGCATGACAAACCAGGCATACACCTCTCCCTTATTGATTTGATAATCTACATAATAACCACTATCAACAATAAACTTTATGGGTTCATTTTTAAATAAATGAAATTCAACCATTCACTCTCTCTTCAAAACACAATAACTGCCTCTTTATAGAATCTTGATTTACATCAGAAGTCATGAACTTAATCTCTATGACACGTTTTGAAACAAAATAAGCAACCCGTTATGCTGCACATATGTTTCAGACGGCCATACTTAGCATAAAAAGATGTCTAATATAATAAAAATAAAAGTTTTTCTCACAAGACTCAGGCCGTCTGAAAAATAGTTCGTCAAAAGGCTACTTTCCATCTGCTCAATCCTACTTTTAATCAAAATCAAACACTTGAAAAATCATCGTTCCCAACCTTGAAAACCCTATGCACACTCAAGCACTTTCAGTATTATTGTGACAGTTTCTTGACGCAAAATTACAGTCTTAGTCGCCCACAATCGGCATGGATTTGCAAAAGAATTGAAACCAAGCTTCAAAACAATTTCACCTTAACTTCGGAGTAGGCATTATGTTGACCCAGACTCAACAGGTTGATTTGACCTTGCATCACCTTAAAGAACGCACCCTATCGATTTATACCCCCGAACAGCGTGCAAGCATCGAGACATCTGAAGACTGGAAACAGTTTGACAGACGACTTGAAGAACACTTCCCAAAACTGATGCACGAGCTGGACAATGTTTACAACAACAACGAAGCCGTCCTCCCCATGCTGGAGCAACTGATTGCCCAAGCATGGCAAAGCTATTCACAACGCAACTCATCCTTAAAAGATATTGATATTGCGCGCGAAAACGATCCTGACTGGATTTTGTCCAACAAACAGGTTGGCGGCGTATGCTATGTCGATTTGTTCGCTGGCGATCTGCAAGGCTTGAAAGCCAAAATCCCTTATTTTCAAAAGCTGGGGCTGACTTATCTGCACATGATGCCCCTATTTAAATGTCCCGAAGGCAAAAGCGACGGCGGCTATGCGGTCAGCAGCTACCGCGACATCAATCCCGCATTGGGTACGATAGACGATTTGCGCGATGTCATTGCCACCTTGCACGAAGCAGGTATTTCCGCCGTTGTCGATTTCATCTTCAACCATACTTCCAACGAACACGAATGGGCAAAAGGCTGAGCCGCCGGCAATCCGCTTTACGACAATTTCTACTACATCTTCCCTGACCGCTGGATGCCCGACCAATACGACCGCACCCTGCGTGAAATCTTCCCCGACCAACACCCGGGCGGCTTCTCCCAACTGGAAGACGGACGCTGGGTATGGACGACGTTCAACTCCTTCCAATGGGACTTGAATTACAGCAACCCATGGGTATTCCGTGCCATGGCAGGCGAAATGATGTTCCTTGCCAACTGGGGCGTTGATATTCTGCGCATGGATGCCGTTGCCTTTATTTGGAAGCAAATGGGCACAAGCTGCGAAAACCTGCCTCAGGCACACGCTCTGATTCGCGCGTTTAACTCCGTAATGCGTATCGCAGCGCCAGCCGTGTTCTTCAAATCCGAAGCCATCGTCCATCCTGACCAAGTTGTCCAATACATCAGCCAAGACGAATGTCAAATCGGCTACAACCCTCTGCAAATGGCACTGTTGTGGAACACCCTCGCCACACGCGAAGTCAACCTGCTCCATCAAGCACTGACCTACCGCCACAACCTACCCGACCATACTGCATGGGTCAACTACGTCCGCAGCCATGACGACATCGGCTGGACGTTCGCCGACGAAGACGCATCACAATTCGGCATCCACGGCTACGACCACCGCCAATTCCTCAACCGCTTCTTCGTCAACCATTTCGACGGCAGCTTCGCGCGCGGCGTACCGTTTCAATACAACCCAAGCACAGGCGACTGTCGTGTCAGCGGTACGGCCGCAGCATTGGTCGGCTTGGCTCAAAACGATCCGCATGCAGTTGACCGCATCAAACTTTTGTACAGCATTGCTTTGAGTACCGGCGGCCTGCCGCTGATTTATCTAGGCGACGAAGTGGGTACGCTCAATGACGACGACTGGTCGCAAGACAGCAATAAGAGCGACGACAGCCGCTGGGCACACCGTCCTCGTTACAATGAGGATTTGTACAACCAACGCCATGACAGCTCGACCACTGCCGGTCAAATCTTCCAAGGTTTGCGCCATATGATCTCCATCCGCCAAAGCAATCCGCGCTTTAATGGCGGCAGGTTGGTCACCTTTAACACCAACAACAAACACATCATCGGCTATATGCGCAACAACGCGCTTTTGGCATTCGGCAACTTCAGCGAACATGCGCAAACCATCAGTGCGCACACTCTGCAGGCCATGCCGTTTAAAGCGCACGATTTGATCAGCGGTCAAACCGTTTCTCTGAATCAGGACTTGGTACTGCAACCCTATCAAGTCATGTGGCTTGAAATTGCGTAAGCTGAATTTTTTATACATCATTCAAGGCCGTCTGAACAAATCAGCGTTCAGACGGCCTTTTAAGGCATAAGATGTATTTTGTATTTTGGGCAGTTTCGCTTAGAATGCACGCTTTAATACCAAATGACACACTTAAAGTCAGGAGTAAAAATCCATGTTGAAAAAATTCGTACTTGGCACCATCGCTGCAGTAGTTTTGGCTGCTTGCGGCGGAGAAGACAGCAACTCAGCTTCTTCTGCTCCGGCACAATCCGGTGCGGCCTCCGGCTCACTGATTGAGCGTATCAACAATAAAGGTACCATCACTGTCGGTACGGAAGGCACTTACGCACCATTCACCTACCACGACAAAAACGGCAAATTGACCGGCTACGATGTCGAAGTAACCCGCGCAGTTGCCGACAAACTGGGCATCAAAGTTGAATTTAAAGAAACACAATGGGACTCCATGATGGCAGGTTTGAAAGCCGGCCGTTTTGACGTAGTCGCCAACCAAGTCGGCCTGACCAGCCCTGAGCGTCAAGCGACTTTTGACAAATCCGAGCCTTACAGCTGGAGCGGTGCCGTATTGGTTGCCCGCAAAGACAGCAACATCAAATCCATTGATGACATCAAAGGCGTGAAAACCGCACAATCCCTGACCAGTAACTATGGAGAAAAAGCCAAAGCTGCAGGCGCAGAACTCGTACCGGTAGATGGTTTGGCACAATCGCTGACCCTGATTGAACAAAAACGTGCCGATGCAACCCTGAACGACGAATTGGCGGTTTTGGACTATCTGAAGAAAAATCCGAATGCGGGCGTGAAAATCGTTTGGTCTGCGCCAGCCGATGAAAAAGTCGGTTCTGGCCTGATTGTCAATAAAGGCAATGACGAAGTCGTGGCCAAATTCAGCACGGCAATCAACGAGCTGAAAGCCGACGGCACGCTGAAAAAACTAGGCGAACAATTCTTCGGAAAAGACATCAGTGTTAAATAATTTCCTTGCCTCTCTGCCGTTTATGACGGAAACACGCGCTGATATGCTCATCAGCGCGTTTTGGCCTATGGTCAAAGCCGGCTTTGCAGTATCTTTGCCTTTGGCGATCGCTTCTTTCGTTATCGGCATGATTATTGCCGTAACCGTTGCTTTGGTGCGAATCATGCCCTCCGACAGCATTTTCCAAAAATGCTTGCTGAAGCTGGTTGAATTTTATATTTCCGTCATTCGCGGTACGCCGCTATTGGTGCAGTTGGTCATCGTATTCTACGGTTTGCCTTCCGTCGGCATCTATATCGACCCGATTCCTGCCGCCATCATCGGCTTTTCGCTCAATGTCGGCGCATACGCTTCCGAAACCATACGCGCGGCAATTTTGTCCGTACCTAAAGGCCAATGGGAAGCCGGTTTCTCCATCGGTATGACCTATATGCAGACTTTCCGCCGCATTGTCGCACCGCAGGCATTCCGCGTTGCCGTACCGCCTTTGAGCAATGAATTTATCGGCTTGTTCAAAAACACCTCGCTTGCCGCCGTGGTAACGGTAACGGAGCTTTTCCGTGTCGCTCAAGAGACAGCAAACCGTACTTATGACTTCTTGCCGGTTTATATCGCAGCCGCATTGGTCTATTGGTGTTTCTGCAAAGTGCTGTTTCTGATTCAGGCGCGTTTGGAAAAACGTTTCGACCGCTATGTCGCCAAATAAGGAGTTGTCATGATTAAAATCCGCAATATCCATAAGACCTTTGGCGAAAATACCATTTTGCGCGGCATCGATTTGGATGTCGGCAAAGGACAGGTGGTGGTTATCTTAGGCCCTTCCGGCTCAGGCAAAACTACGTTTTTACGCTGTTTAAATGCTTTAGAAATGCCTGAACAAGGTCAGATCGAGTTTGACAATGCGCAGCCGTTAAGCATTGATTTTTCAAAAAAACCAAGCAAACACGATATCTTGGCACTGCGCCGCAAGTCCGGCATGGTGTTCCAACAATACAACCTCTTTCCGCACAAAACTGCGTTGGAAAACGTCATGGAAGGGCCGGTTGCCGTACAAGGCAAGCCTGTCGCCAAAGCGCGTGAAGAGGCTGTCAAATTGCTTGAAAAAGTCGGTTTGGGCGATAAGATTGACCTCTACCCCTACCAGCTTTCCGGCGGTCAACAGCAGCGCGTCGGCATTGCCCGCGCATTGGCGATTCAGCCTGAACTGATGCTGTTTGACGAGCCGACTTCCGCGCTCGACCCTGAATTGGTACAAGATGTTTTGGATACCATGAAGGAATTGGCACAAGAAGGCTGGACCATGGTTGTCGTTACGCATGAAATCAAATTTGCCTTAGAAGTGGCAACCACCGTCGTTGTGATGGACGGCGGCGTTATTGTCGAACAAGGCAGCCCGCAAGATTTGTTCAATCATCCCAAACATGAGCGGACACAAAAATTCCTGCGCCAAATCCGTGCGGACAATGGCGATCTTCAAATTTAATTGAAACGACAGATAATTTGAAAACATTTCCGACTGTCATTTCATAAAGGCCGTCTGAATAAGTGAAATAGAAATCGTTGATTTCGTTTTCATACTTGTTCAGACGGCCTTTTATATGTCTTTTCAGGTAAAATAACGCCTTTTGTTTTACTTACCCCCTTGCCTGCCATCATGATAGAAATTAAAAAACTCACCCTGCAACGCGGTTTGAAAGTCCTGCTCGATAAAGCCGATACCGTAATCAACCCCGGCCAACGCGTTGGTTTAATCGGTAAAAACGGTACAGGAAAATCCAGCCTGTTTGCGCTGATAAAAGCTGAAATCACTCAAGATGGCGGCGAAATCCTTATTCCCAAAACATGGCGGTTGGCTTCCGTCTCTCAAGAAACGCCTGATTTAGATATTTCCGCTTTAGACTACGTTTTGCAAGGCGATGCCGAATTACAGGCTTTTCAGACGGGCCTGGCTCAAGCAGAAGCTCAAAACGACGGCATGAAGCAAGCTGAATATCACGCCAAACTTGAAGAAATCGATGCCTATACCGCTCCGGCACGCGCCGCCAAACTGCTTAACGGCTTGGGTTTCTCACAAGAAGAACATACCCGCCCCGTCAAATCCTTCTCCGGCGGCTGGCGTATGCGCCTCAACCTTGCCCAAGCGCTGATTTGTCGTGCTGATTTGCTGCTTTTAGACGAACCGACCAACCACTTGGATTTAGAAACCGTACTGTGGCTGGAAAACCATCTCGCCTCCCTGTCCTGTACGCAAATCATCATCTCCCATGACCGCGACTTCTTGAATGCCACCACAACGCAAACCATCGAACTGTCGCAACAAAAACTGACCCAATACGGCGGCAATTACGATTTCTACCAAGCCGAACGCGCCCAACGTCTGGCGCAACAACAAGCCGCTTACGTCAAACAACAGGCACAAATCAAACATCTGCAATCCTTTATCGACCGTTTCAAAGCCAAAGCCACAAAGGCCGTACAAGCTCAAAGTCGCATGAAGGCATTAGCCAAGCTCGAGCGCATCGCCCCGGCGCATTTGGATAGCGAGTTTTCCTTTGAGTTTGACAATCCAACCCACCTGCCCAATCCATTGTTGAAACTTGACCATGCCGACTTGGGTTATGGCGACAATACCGTTTTGCACAACATTACCCTTTCTTTGGAAAGCGGCGCACGTTACGGCCTGCTGGGCGTTAACGGCAGCGGTAAATCCACATTTATCAAAGCATTAGCAGGAAAAATCGATTTACTTTCCGGCAGCATCGTCCGCTCCGAAAAGCTCAATATCGGTTATTTTGCCCAGCATCAACTAGACACATTGCGCGCTGACCAAAGTCCGGTTTGGCATATCCAACAGCTTTCGCCCGAAGTCCGCGAACAGGAAATCCGCAACTTTTTAGGCGGTTTCAACTTTGTTGGCGATATGGCGATTCAAAAGACCGAGCCGTTCTCCGGCGGCGAAAAAGCGCGGCTCGCCCTTGCCATGATTATCTGGCAAAAGCCTAATCTGCTGCTGCTTGACGAACCGACCAACCACCTAGACTTGGATATGCGCCACGCCCTGACACTTGCCCTGCAAAGTTTCCAAGGTGCATTAATCGTCGTATCGCACGACCGCAGCCTGCTTGAAGCGACTACCGACAGCTTCCTCCTTATCGACAAAGGCCGTCTGAACAACTTCGACGGCGATTTGAACGACTATCGTCAATGGCGATTGGCACAAGAAAACGCCGCAGCAGCCCCCGCCGCTTCTGCACAAAGCCAAAGCCGTAAGGATACAAAGCGTATCGAGGCACAAATCCGTCAGGAAAAAGCCAAACGCAGCAAACCGATTCAGCAGAAAATCGACAAAGCAGAAAAAGAAATCGCACGATTGACTGATATTCAGACGGCCTGTGAAGCATTTTTGGCACAAGAATCTGCTTATTCAGAAGAAAATAAACCCAAATTGCAAGAGACACTCGCACAATTAACAGAAACTAAAGTAAAATTAACGCAACTGGAAGAAAACTGGCTGCAATGGCAGGAAGAGCTTGAGCAAATCCAAGTTAATGTCGAAGCCGAGTTTTCCCAATAAAAATAGAGCCATCAGGCCGTCTGAAATAAAACACAATACGGAAAAACATGACTTCAATCATCAAACAAGCCGGATACTTCCTCGTATCCTCTTTCCTCTTGGGCACTTCTCTTCACGCTGCCGCCGCAGTTTATTCCTGCGGCAACGGCAGCTATACTTCCGAACCCAAATCCTCCTGTGCACAGGCCGAATTGCCTAAAATCAGCGGCCATCAAGGCAGCGGTTACCACCTCAACATCCGCAGCCTCAACGCCTCTGATGAACGCGCAAGTGCAAAGCCTAAGAAAAAGGCACGCGTGGAAAAATCCGATAAACAAGAGAAAAAAGCCGACAAACCGAGCAAAAACAAAAACCGTGCAAAAGCTAAAAAACAGCAGCCCATGCCGTCTGAACAAGAATAAAATGCTCAACTGCAACGAATCAGCCCTACCTGAATCATGAAAAAATATCTGCTTACCCTATCCCTGCTGCCGCTTACCGTTTTCAACAGCCAAGCCCACGCCGCAAAAATCTACACCTGTGAAGTCAACGGCTCGATTGTCTATACCTCGCGTCCAAGCGGCAACTGCCAAGCCGTCAATGATTTGCCGATTGTCGGCAAATACAGCAGCAGCCGATACGACGCTCCGGTTAGTGATGCGCCTACACTCGATGCGCCGACATCACAAACTGCTCCGGCAAAAAGCAAAAACACAGCGGCAAAATCCAACCATAAGGCAACGCCCAAACCAGCCCCTGTCCGTACCGCTTCTGAAACAGCGCCTCCTCCGGTTCCCAAATCCTCCGGTGTCAACAGTCGCCGCTCTATTTTGGAAACCGAGTTATCCAATGAACGCGCGGCTTTGGCCGATGCCAAAAAGCAACTGAGCCAAGCGCGAACAGCCAAAGGCGGCAGCGTCAATCAACAGGCCATCAGTACGCTGCAAGGTGCTGTTTTGGATAGGGAGAAAAATATTCAAGCCCTCCAGCGCGAACTGGGCAGAATGTAAGTCCAAATCAATCAAAATCTCAGGCCGTCTGAACAGGTAGAAACGAAATCCAAAATTTTCGTCGTGCCAAACAGACGGCCTGAGTTCCGTAATGATTACGCCCGTTTCAATTTCTTGTGCCTAGTAAATACGGTATAATTTGCCCTTTACGCACATTACCTCCAGTCTTTTCAGACGGCCTTTATCTCATGACTGCAAAATCTTCTAAAACCCAAACAAAAAAACGCGTCTCAGCCAAACCGACCACACGCAAATCCACCAAAGCACAAACTCAAGCCGACAATAAAGTCTCCCAACGCCTCAAGGCGGCCAAAGAGCTGCAAAGAAACGAAGAAAAAAAAGCGCGCCCAGAGCATGTCGTCAACTTGATTAATGATGCTTTATGGCTGTTTGGCTTGGTTATCACCATTTATCTGGCCATTTCCCTGGCCAGCTTCAGCATGGACGACCCTGCATGGTCGCGCAGCGTTCCCAAAACCAATGATGTCGCCAACCTCGGCGGCCTCTTCGGCGCATATCTTTCCGATGTCGGATATTATCTGTTCGGCTTATCGTTTTGGTGGTGGATAGCCGCCTCTTGCGTTTTCCTCTACAAAAATTTCCGCCCCATGAAAAAGCAGGAAAACCACAAGCCCTACAATCACGGCGTAGCCGCTTTGGCATTGTTTCTCCTGCTGGTGTGCAGCCCGATTATCGAACATTTCCTGTTTGACAATGCATTGAGCGAATCCCTTCCCGTCGGCGCCGGCGGCTTGGTCGGCTTGTTAGCGGGTTCAGGCTTGGCTTGGCTGTTGGGTAAGTCGGGCAGCCTGTTGATTATGCTGGTGATGCTGCTTTTATCCATTTCCCTGTTGGCCCAGGTGTCATGGTTGGAAGTTATGGCCAAATCCGGCAGCCATATGGGCGGCCTGTTTGGCAGCCTGATAAAAAAACTGCCTCAATTCCAAAATAAAAAAGAAGATGTCTGCACTGAAGCTTTGGAAACCCAAAATACGCGCCGCATGGTGAAAGAGGCCAAAACCATTACCGCCACTCCGGTTGCTCCGTTGGCAGGCAGCAGCAGCAACCGTAAAACCGTTGCCGTATCCGTTGCGCCGCCCCCTAAAATCCAAACTTCCCTGTTTGACGATACTGAACCTAAAAACAACGGCGAATACCATAAACCCAACATAAACCTGTTGCGTATGCCGTCTGAAGAACCGGTTGCCGTCAATCCGGATGAATTGCAACAGACCGCGGAATTGATTGAAGCCAAGCTGGCTGAATTCGGCATCGGCGTACAGGTTGTTTCCGCCACTTCCGGCCCCGTGATTACCCGCTACGAAATCGAACCGGCACAAGGTGTCAAAGGTAGCCAAATTGTCGCCCTGTCCAAAGATTTGGCGCGCTCAATGTCTCTGCAAGCTGTACGTATCGTAGAAACCATTGCCGGTAAAAACACCATGGGCATTGAATTGCCCAATGAGAAACGCCAAGACGTCATGTTGAGCGAAATCCTCTCTTCATCCGTGTTTACCGATGCCAAGTCCAAACTGACCGTTGCTTTGGGTAAAGATATTGCAGGTACGCCCGTTGTCGGTGACTTGGCAAAAATGCCGCATCTTTTGGTCGCAGGTATGACCGGCTCGGGTAAATCTGTCGGTGTGAACGGCATGATTATGTCCATGCTCTTCAAAGCCTCGCCCGACGAAGTCCGTTTCATCATGATTGACCCGAAAATGCTGGAATTGAGCATTTATGACGGCATTCCGCACCTGCTCTGTCCGGTTGTGACCGATATGCGTGAGGCTGGACAAGCGTTGAACTGGTGTGTTGCCGAAATGGAAAAACGTTATCGTCTGCTTTCCCACGCCGGCGTGCGTAATTTGGACGGTTTCAACCAAAAAGTCGAACAAGCCAAAGCAGCAGGCAAGCCATTACTCAATCCGTTTAGCTTAAATCCTGACGATCCTGAGCCTCTGGAAAAACTGCCGTTGATTGTGGTTGTTATCGATGAGTTAGCTGACTTGATGATGACCGAACGCAAATCCGTTGAGCAGCAAATCGCACGCCTTGCCCAAAAAGCGCGTGCGGCAGGCATTCACATGATTGTCGCCACCCAGCGTCCGAGTGTCGATGTGGTTACCGGCCTGATTAAAGCCAACATTCCGACACGAATGGCCTTTACCGTACAAAGCAAAATCGACAGCCGCACCATTCTTGACCAAATGGGTGCGGACGAATTGCTCAAATACGGCGACTCATTATTCCTGCAACCGGGCAGCGCAGAACCGACACGCCTGCAAGGTGCGTTTGTTTCCGATGATGAAGTGCATCAGGTCGTCAATTTCGTTAAAGAACAGGCTCCGACCAATTATGTTGAAGGCCTGCTCAGTGGCGAAGCGGCCATCGAAACCACCAATATTGTCAATCCGAACGCAAACAGCGATGAGCTATTCGATCAAGCCGTTGCCTTCGTATTGGAGAGCCGCAAGACTTCCATTTCTGCCCTGCAACGCCAATTGCGCATTGGCTACAACCGTGCCGCCAATTTGGTAGATGCCCTTGAAAATGCCGGTGTTCTCTCTCCGGCAGACATCAACGGCAGCCGACGGATTCTGGCACAAAAAGACCAGCTGTAAAAAACAACAATATCAAAACACAAAGGCCGTCTGAAAAGAATTTCCTACTTTTCAGACGGCCTTTTTATGTTATTCGTGAAACATTGTGTTAT
>NZ_JBQCTZ010000006.1:0-51322 GCF_051963715.1 Neisseria sp. P0001.S005
AGAAGGTACTCATGGAAAATCCCCTAAATGTCTTAGTAGGAATTTAG
This sequence comes from Neisseria sp. P0001.S005, assembly GCF_051963715.1. NCBI lineage: Bacteria > Pseudomonadati > Pseudomonadota > Betaproteobacteria > Neisseriales > Neisseriaceae > Neisseria > Neisseria sp. P0001.S005. Next base: position 48 of record NZ_JBQCTZ010000006.1, read on the forward strand.
GGGATTTTGGGGAATTTTGCAAAGGTCTCAATCTGTGCTAAATTTCACGTCAATACAAATTCATATTTTCATCTCAACATCATGTTTTTTTCCTGCGCCGACTTAGCTGTCCCGCATGATATTATGCATCATGTCGTGAGAGTTGAATCCTCAGGCAACCCATATGCTATAGGTGTTGTAGGCGGACGCTTACAAAGACAGCCTAAAAATTTGGCTGAAGCAGTTGCTACTGCTAAAATGTTGGAACAAAAAGGATTTAACTTCTCCTTAGGATTAGCTCAAGTTAACCGATACAATTTAAAAAAATACGGGTTGCATTCCTACGAACATGCATTCCAAGTGTGCCCAAACGTCAAGGCAGGTTCGCATATATTGCGAGAATGCTACAATCGTGCAAAAGACTGGGGTAAATCTTTCAGCTGTTATTATTCCGGTAACTTTGTAACTGGTTATAAGCATGGATATGTGCAAAAAATTTTTTCATCTATGGGGAAAGGGAGAGCAATCCCACAAAATGCCATTCCAGTCATCAGCAATACTATGAATACCCCTCACCCTATGGGCCAAATGCCAGCACAACAAGCTAACCGCCCAAATTTGACAGTTACCGCTAATCCACAACCATACTCGGCCACTGTCTCTAAAAAACAACATTCCTTGCAAGATAATAGTACTGCACAAGCGAAAAGCAATACTTATAAAGATAGCGCAGCAGTCTTTTAGATAGTTTTTTTTCCACATCAACCTGTAATAAACATAGGAAATTTCAAATGAAAAACACTCAAATTCAAAAAAAATCCCGCTTTACTGCTGAAAATGTCGCAACAGCAGCTTTTGTTGCTGCAGCATTTTTAGCACCGACTGTAGGTATGGCAGCCGATGATTTCACCTCAGCTTCTGGTGGAGCCTGTAAATTCATTAAAAACATCCATACCGTATTGAACTTGATGTCTGTCGCTGTCGTAACCATCGCCATCATCTTTGCCGGTTACCAAATTGCTTTTGCGCACAAACGCATTTCCGACGTCGCACCTATTTTAATTGGTGGTGTGTTGATTGGTGCGGCTGGTCAAATCGCAAAAATGCTGGTTGGTAATGCGGACTCCTGCTCTGCAGCTACAACTTCAGCAATGATGCAAGTATTGCAATTCTTCGCATAATTATTCATTATGCAAAAAAACATCGTTTTTCGAGGATGTACACGTCCGGCAACCTTTCTCGGCGTCCCCTATATACCTTTCTTTATAGGAGCTGGCTCAGGATTATTAATGGGAATGTACTTCAATTTGTTTTTTTTGCTAACCATCCCCTTCATCATTCTGATTATGAGGCAGATGGCCAAGCGAGATGACATGATTTTTCGTTTTCTAGGCTTACGCCTGAAATTCAGGCTTAAAGCCAGAAATCGAGAAGAGTTTCCTGACACATGGTGCTTCTCGCCTAACGAGTACCGCAACAATCCTCCCAAACAATGACAACAACACGTCCGACAGATGCTTTTGTCTGTCGGACAATTCCAACACAAAAAACAAATAAAATGTTTACTCCTGACGCATCAATCAGTCAATTCGTATCCCTCTCCACTCATGTCTCTCCAACCATTGTCAAAACCACTGGTGGAGATTACCTGACAACATGGCATCTATCTGGCCTTCCCTTCGTAGGTCGTGAAGAATGGGAGCTTGAGCACAAGCACAATACATTTAACCGTCTGCTCCAATCCCTGCGTGCACCCGACTACGTAAATGTCGCCTTTTGGGTACATGACATTCGACGTCATCGTAGTATCGATTTACGTCCTGAATTTCAAGAGTCTTTCAACCAAAGCCTCTCTGATCGTTATTTCTCTCGACTCTCCCAAGAAAAGCTCATGAATAACGAGCTTTACTTGACCATGATCTATCGCCCAGTTGTTGATGGCAAAAAATTCGTTGATAAATCGGGTAATATCGATCGTCTCAAAGCCGAGCAGGAACAAGCTATTGGTACACTTAACGAATTAGCAACCAACCTTGAGGCTGTTCTCAAAGACTACCATCCATACCGACTTGGTATGTATGAAGGTAAAAACGGAACTGTATTCTCTGAAACCCTCGAACTTTTCGGTTACATCCTTAACCGCGTTAACGAGCCAGTTCCCGTACTACCAGCCCCAGTTTACAACTACTTACCCCTTAGTCGACATCTCTTTTCTTCCAAAACCGGCGACTATATCGTCCGTACTCCCGAGGGTAAAAACCACTACGGTGCCATACTCAACCTTAAAGAATATCCTGATGGCACCTACCCTGGGATACTGAATGGTCTCAAATATTTGGATGTTGAATACGTCATCACCCATAGCTTCAGCCCAATGAGCCGATACGATGCTATGAAAACCCTCGAGCGCACTCGTGGCATGATGATCTCTTCCGGCGACAAATCATTTACCCAAATTGCAGAACTCGACCATGCAATGGACCAGCTCGCATCTGGCAATTTTGTTCTTGGCGGCTACCATTTCAGCCTTGCTATTTACGCCGACAGCCAAGAGCAGCTTTCCCAAAACATTGCCGCTGCCCGAGCAGAGCTTTCCAACGCCGGTTTTGTAACGACTAAAGAAGACTTGGCCGTCTGCTCCGCATATTATGCCCAACTTCCGGGCAACTGGAACTACCGCACCCGTATTGCCAACCTCTCATCGTTAAATTTCTTGGGTCTTTGCCCCCTCCACAACTTTGCCACAGGCAAACGTGAGGGCAACCCGTGGGGGCAATGCGTTACCGTTCTTCAAACAACCAATGGTCAGCCCTACTACTTCAACTTCCATGCAACCCTTGAAGGTGAAGATTCCGAAGGTGAAAAAGCCATTGCCAACACCATGGTTATTGGTAAGTCCGGTACAGGTAAAACAGCCCTTATCAACTTCCTCCTCAGCCAGGTACAAAAATACGATCCCAAACCCACTATCTTCTTCTTCGATAAAGACCGTGGTGCCGAGATCTTCGTCAGAGCTTGCGGCGGTGCTTATATGGCGCTGGAAAGCGGTCAGCCGACCGGCTTCAACCCCTTCCAATGCGAAAATACAGAGGCAAATGTCCAATTCCTCTGTGGCCTTATGAAGCAATTAGGTGGCAAGGCGCACTATTCAGCAGCAGAAGACGACGATATCCTGCGCGCCGTTCGAGCCATGCTTGATACCCCAATGGCACTGCGCAGTATTTCCAACTTCCAAAAATCGCTGCCCAATACCGGCGACGATTCCCTCTATGCCAATATCCGCAAATGGACTAGAGGAAACAGTCTCGGCTGGGTCTTTGATAACCCTCAGGACAAAATCGACTTCAGTGGTGCCAACATCATCGGCTTCGACTACACCGACGTGATTGAAAACCCACAGGTACGCGATCCAGTCATCGGTTATCTTATCCATCGAATGGAAGAGCTTATCGATGGTCGCCGCTTCATCTACATTATGGATGAATTTTGGAAAATCCTTGATGGCGAAGGCGGCTTGAAAGAGTTTGCCAAAAACAAACAAAAAACCATCCGTAAGCAAAACGGTATGGGTATCTTTGCCACCCAGTCTCCGGAAGACGCCCTCAAAAGCGATATTTCTGCAGCACTGATTGAGCAGACAGCTACCATGATACTGCTGCCAAATCCGAATGCAGATAAAAAAGACTACATCGATGGACTGAAGCTGACCGATTCAGAGTTCCAAGTGATTAAAAGCTTGGACGAGCGCAGCCGTTGCTTCTTGGTCAAACAGGGCCATGCTTCCGCAGTATGCCAACTCAACCTACGCGGATTTGACGATGAATTGGCAGTCATCTCCGCCAGTACCGACAATATCGACATCATGGACGGCATCATCAAGAAAACGGCCGAACGTCTTGGTGTCGGCATTGATGCGGTAAGACCGGAGGATTGGTTACAGACCTTCTACGATGAACGTAAGGGTTCTGGTAAGAAAGCAAGCGCCAATGTGATGCGCAACGCGGATTAGTCGTATAGACGAATAAACCCAAAGGCCGTCTGAAAGCAGCAAGTATTTCAGATGATCCTTACTGAAAAACAAAAAACTTGGATACGTTTAAATAATTTAATTTAATTTAATTTAAGAAAGATTGTAAGCAAATGAAAAACACAATGAGAAAACTGTCTGCAGTTTTAGTGTGCGCAGGAATGCTGGGAAATACATCCGTAACAGCAACAGGTATTCCTGTATTTGATGGAGCAGCGATGACCAATGCCTTCCAGCAGCTGATGAACTGGCAGGCTCAATTATCCGCTCTCACTCGTGGGGGGTTGGACAAATTAAAAGGCGCAGATACAAATGTTCGAGAATCTTCTCAAGTAAAAAGAATGTTTGAACGACGCAAGAAAAAATGTAGGGCAATACAACGTGACAACCCTGCTTCGGGTGCGATTTGTCTAAAAATTACAGAATTAGAACAAAATAAATATGACCTTTTGATTGAAATAGATGACGATCTTAAAAAAGATTTTGACAGAATCAATGGCTTAGTAAAATCCCAAGGCACATCAGCAAGTTCAATGGCTGCTGCAACCCCTTTGTCTAAAGACACGAAAGGTTTTAATTACTCGAATCAGGCAGGCAAAGCTGAAACTGCCGAAAACAATGTACAGATACAAGTAAATGCCGTAATTGCCAAGTACAATCAGTACAAGAACAAAATTGAATTTTTAGACAGCCAGATTGCATATTACAACTCAATGCGCAAAATGCTGACCAAAGAACAGCTTACCGGCAGCAGTTTGAACAAAAACATCACTAAAGGAGCTGCTTACGGCAAACTAACTATTGCTACGGATCACTTTAGACAAAAAGCAAAAGACGTAGTTAAAGATAGACAAGAAATCGAAAGCAAAACCAAACCGATCTATAAACCCAATTGAGTATAAGGCCGTCTGAACCGGATTGATTTCAGACGGCCCAAACAAATCGATCATCTCATCGTTTTACAAAAATTAATCGAAAGCTCTTCTCATTATGATGGATTTACTCCTTTATACCGGCATTCGCGACTATCTTTATGCGCGAATCGGCTACTTTACCGAAGTAGTCTTATCTAAAAACTTAAACCTCGCCCTTACAATGGTTTTGGCATTGCTGACATTATGGATTATGGTTCAGGGCTATCTGATCGTAACAGGTCGGAGTCAGGAAGGCCTCAAAGGATTTATTTTCAGCCTTGGTAAAAACTATGTCGTCATTGCCATTGCACTTGGGGTCTCCTTAGGCAGCAGCTTTAGCGTCCGTGTATTGACTGATGATCTTGCCAATGGCATCAGTCAAGTTATGCATGGCAATAACGATTTCGGCAGCGAGTGTCTGACCGAACAGACCTCCTATATTACCGGCTGTAAAATCGACTTGAACCTGAAAACCACTCAACTTGTCCTATCCGGCCTTTCTGCCATTGATACCGCAGATGACGACCATCTGGAAGATAAGCTTTCCGAAGCCAAATGGTTTGCCGGGGTAGGTACGGCAGGTCCTGCCATCGTGGCGGGCACCATGCTCATCATGTACCGTATCGCGATTTCCCTGTTTGTCGGTTTCGCGCCTATCTTTATTTTGTGCCTCCTGTTCAAAAGAACCGCCCCGCTGTTCCAAAAATGGCTATACTTCGGATTAGCTACTATCTTCTCCAGCGTCTTGCTCGGCGTCATGGCGGAGATTTCCATGGACTTGGTGGGCCACTTATTCGGCGGCGCGGCAGCCGGCAAATTTGTGGCAACCGTCATCGGCGAAGGAGGCACAACCGGCATTATGGAAACCGTTACCCAGCAGCTGGGCTTGGGTTTGATGCTCTCCACCCTACTGATTACCGTACCGCCTATGGCAGGTATGTGGTTTAACGGTGTGATGGGTAGCTTCAGCGCCTACTCAGTTATCGGCAATGGAAATGGAAATCGCCAAGAAGTTCCGCCGCATTTGGATGGTGGGGCAAGTCAGCGGGCTAGCTACGATGTACAGAATAGAGTTACGAATAATGTTGAGAAGTTGGATGCAAATACTAATCAACACACATGGACAATGGGTGGAAGCCAGTCAGGAAGTACAACTACAGATGCAATGAAACTGGCTGAGCAACCTCGTAAGGGAGATAACAAATCCTAGTATTTCACGAATTAAAGATTTAAATAATAGATTGGAAATGAAATGAGAAAATTACTTTTTATGTTATTAGGGTTAATAAACCTTAATATCTGTGCCGCTAATCCTACCTACGATGCGACTAGAGGTGCATTGCAAAATGACCCTGGCTTATGTCAATACGGCTATAATCCCAACTGTGCATCATCTCGTCAACATCAACGAAATCAACCTACGGAAATTGTTCATATTAAAGTACCTTCAAAATACGGAGCATGGGCAATCAATCCTAAAACAGGTATATCAGGTGGCGCGCTCGATATGGATTCACTCGCTGCAGCAAAAAAACAAGCCATTAAAACCTGCGAACAAGGTGGAAAAAATAAACCGTGTAAAATTGGTGCTTGGGTTCGTAATGGCTGTATTGCAGCTGCCCAAAGAAAAGATGGTAGACTTTTTTTCGGTATAAACGACCCTGGTCTTGCTGAAGTGGAAGCATTGAGGAAATGCCAAGCTTCAGGTGGAATTCAATGTAAAATTACAACTCCCGAAGGTTGCTCTATGCCTAAATTCTAATAGACCCAAAGCCGTCTATTTTCAGATGGCTCTTGATATCCTCCTCTAATTACCAATTTAATTTTAACGAGTACGACACGATGAAACATTTATCCATTTTTGTTTTAACAGCGGCTATGCTGCCGTTTTCTGCCTCTGCCGTCAACGCTTCAGATATTGCCGGAAAACTGCTGACAGGCGATAAAAAATATGCCTGCGAGGCCATTACCTGCCTGACTTCTCCGGGTACGCCGCCTAAAGAATGCAACCCTGCACTGCACAGGTTCTATTCCATTCACCACAAATACGCGCAAGACACCATCAGCGCTCGCCGCCGCTTCCTCCAGCAGTGTCCTGCTTCCCGTGACAAAGAGATTGCCCCTATTATCGAAATAGTCGTACATCGATAATCTATCTACACAAAGGCCGTCTGAAATTCAGACGGCCTTTTGTAAATAGTTGGTTTCGCGCCCATCTTTATATTATGCCTCCTGTTTAAAAGAACCGCCCCGCTGTTCCAAAAATGGCTATACTTCGGATTGGCTACCATCTTCTCCAGCGTCTTGCTCGGCGTCATGGCGGAGATTTCCATGGACTTGGTGGGCCACTTATTTGGCGGCGCGGCAGCCGGAAAATTTGTGGCAACCGTCATTGGTGAAGGCGGCACTACCGGCATTATGGAAACCGTTACCCAGCAGCTGGGCTTGGGTCTGATGCTCTCTACCCTGCTGATTACCGTACCGCCTATGGCAGGCATGTGGTTTAACGGTGTGATGGGCAGCTTCAGTGCTTACTCAGTTATCGGCAATGGAAATGGAAATCGCCAAGAAGTGCCACCGCATTTGGATGGTGGGGCAAGCAGGCAAATGACGGAGCATAGGGCCAACCAGGTAACCGAACGGCTGGCACAGGGTCAAAGCCCGCATCAACCTGCTACTCCAAATTGGGCCGCAGGAGGTTACGGGGGCAGTACAACTACCAGTGTTGACCCCAACGCGATAAAAACCCCGTTACAGACTCAATATGGCCTGGCCAGCGGCCCGAAGCCGCCCCAGCCCACACCACAGCCGAAACCCGATCCGAAACAGCAGCCCGACGACTCCATATAACCCGACAAAAGGATGACCTTATGAAAAAACTGTTCTCGTTGGCATTGGGATTAATCAGTCTTAATGCGTATGCCGATCCCACCTATGATGCAACTAGGGGGGCGTTGCAAAATAATCCGGCATTGTGCAGTTATGGTTATAATCCGAACTGTTCCTCAGGCAGCAGCACACCGCCCCCGAAAAAAATCATCTACCACGATGTCATGGTACCTTCCAAATTCGGGGCCTTGGCTGTCAGTGTGAAAGCTGGATATATTGCAGGTTCATTGAATCACGGTTCAAAAGAGGAAGCCCAGCGCGAAGCAGTAAAACGCTGCCGACAAGGCAGCCGCAATACCCCTTGCAAAGCCATCACATGGGTAAGAAACGGCTGCCTTGCTGCCGCAAAAGGAAAAGTAAAAAACAACCAATTTATTTTATCTGATGCAGCAGGTCCACAAGGAACTGTCGAACAAACGGCTTTGCAGAATTGCAGAAACAGAGGGGCGACCGAATGCGAAATTATCATGCCTGAAGGCTGCTCCCTGCCCCAATTGCAGTAATTCAACCCCGTCCGAAGGCCGTCTGAAAATTCTTTCAGACGGCCCTTGAAACCCTCCTCTAATCCCTATTCTATTTTAACGAGTACGACACGATGAAAAATTTATCCATTTTTGTTTTAACCGCAGCTCTGTTGCCGTTTTCAACCTCTGCCGTTAATGCTTCAGATATTGCCGGCAAGCTGCTGACAGGCGATAAGAAATATGCCTGCGAGGCCATTACCTGCCTGACCTCTCCGGGTACGCCGCCTAAAGAATGTAACCCTGCACTGCACAGGTTTTATTCCATTCACCACAAATACGCGCAAGATACCATTAGCGCACGCCGCCGCTTCCTCCAGCAGTGTCCTGCTTCCCGTGATAAAGAGATTGCGCCTATTATCGAAATAGTCGTACATCGATAATCTATCTGCACAAAGGCCGTCTGATATTCAGACGGCCTTTTGAAAATAGTCGGTTTCGCGCCTATCTTCATTTTGGAGCCTCCTATTTAAAAGAACCGCCCCGCTGTTCCAAAAATGGCTATACTTCGGATTGGCAACCATATTCTCCAGCGTCTTGCTCGGCGTCATGGCGGAGATTTCCATGGACTTGGTGGGCCACTTATTCGGCGGCGCGGCAGCCGGAAAATTTGTGGCAACCGTCATCGGTGAAGGAGGCACAACCGGCATTATGGAAACCGTTACCCAACAACTGGGCTTGGGCCTGATGCTCTCCACCCTGCTGATTACCGTACCGCCTATGGCAGGCATGTGGTTTAATGGTGTAATGGCTTCATACTCCGGATACAATGCAATGCAGGGTTGGGGAAACGGTCAGCCTGCTACGCCTCCGGGGATGAATAGTCAACAGACGCAGAGTAATTATATTGTGAGGAGTCATGCTGATAATACTATTGATAATTCAAAACCAGATACTGTTCAGCAAAATCTATGGACGACTGGTGGCAACCAATCCGAAAGAGCAACTACCGATACGATTAAACTGACCTCTCAACCGCATAAAGAAGATAATAAATCCTAGTATTTTTGTCGTAGCCGACTAATAAAGATTGAGATAATCAATAGATTGGAATTGAAATGAAAAAGTTACTTACCGTACTGTTAGGCTTTGCAAGTCTTGATGTTTATGCTAACGGCTGTGGTGGAGAATACCAACCTGCAACAGGCACCTGTCGCATTATCGATAGTTCGGGTCGACAGATTCTATATAACGTAGGAAGACCTAACGGTTACACTCAGAGCCAACCAAGTGTTGTCAATATTGATGTTCCTTCAAAATACGGAGCATGGGCAGTTAATCCTAAAACAGGTATATCAGGTGGAGCACTCGATATGGATTCACTTGCCGCTGCAAAAGAACTAGCCATTAAAACCTGCGAAGAAGGTGGAAAAAATAAACCGTGTAAAGTTAAGGCTTGGGTTCGAAATGGCTGTATAGCAGTTGCTCAAAGAAAAGATGGAAAAGCCTTTTTCGGAATAACTTCCCCAGGCTTAGCGGAAACGGAAGCTTTGAGAAAGTGCCAAGCTTCAGGAAGGTTTCAATGTATAATTACAACTCCTGAAGGATGCTCTATGCCTAAATTCTAATAGACCCAAAGCCGACTGTTGTTCAGAAGACCTTTGATACCCTCCTCTAATCACCAATTTAATTTTAACGAGTACGACACGATGAAACGCTTATCCTTTTTTGTTATAACCGCAGCCCTGCTGCCGTTTTCTGCATCTGCCGTCAACGCTTCAGATATTGCCGGCAAACTGCTGACAGGCGATAAAAAATATGCCTGCGAGGCCATTACCTGCCTGACTTCTCCAGGTACGCCGCCTAAAGAATGCAACCCTGCACTGCACAGGTTCTATTCCATTCATCACAAATACGCGCAAGACACCATCAGCGCACGCCGCCGCTTCCTCCAGCAGTGTCCTGCTTCCCGTGACAAAGAGATTGCACCTATTATCGAAATAGTCGTACACCGATAATCTATCCGACACAAAGGCCATCTGATATTCAGACGGCCTTTTCTCTTCTCAAAATAGGTTAAATTTCAAAACTCTTCAAATACAACCTCATCTTCTGCTCAAATTATTTACATTCTAAACTTACAGACTTAATCTGATCTTTGCCATATTAAGGCTTTTATGTAGATATAAAATGCCGTCTGAAACAACTTGGCACCATCCACAAAGTGGATCGAACAAATGCTTTGTTCTGATTTTTCCCTTTTTATCCCACTAAAACCGACGTCATACTAAGCGATCCCGCAATCAAATTATCATTGAAAAACGTAATCTCGTCTTGCGGTTCACGTAATGCCATGATGTACAGCAACGGCAAGTAATGATCCGGCGTTGGTACAGAAAGCTTAGCCTTTTCGCCTAATTGCTCATAATGCACCAAAGTTTCATCATCTCGTGTTGTAATCGCTTGATTGACTGTTTCCCGAAAAGCAAACGCCCAGTCATACCCTGCACCGATTTGATCAATATGCTCCCAGCTTATCGCCCTCAGATTATGCACAATATTGCCACTGCCGATAATTAGCACACCTTGTTCTCGTAAAGCAGCTAATTTTTTTGCCAAGTTGAAATGCCATTCTGCCGATTGCAAACGGTTAAGGCTAAGTTGCACCACAGGAATATCGGCATCGGAATAGAGATATTTCAACACCGCCCATGCGCCATGATCAAAACCACGCGTTGGATTTAGCTCGACATTTTCCGGCTGTAATAATGACCGCACTTGCTCCGCCAACTCAGGCGAACCGGGCGCGGGATATTGCACTTGGCTGAGTTCATCGGGGAAGCCGTAGAAATCGTAAATCATTTCAGGGTGTTTGTCAGACGTAACCTGCAAACGGCTGCTGTACCAATGCGCTGAAATCATCAAAATGGCTTTTGGTTTGGCAAACTGTTGCGTAATTAGGCTGAAATTCTGATTGAACGGGTTTTCTTTATCTAACACATTCATCGGGCTACCATGCCCCACAAACAATACAGGCATTTTTTTCATGATTTACTCCTCGTTATCGGATACAGCGGATTGTACGGATAAATTTTTATTCAAAAAATACCGGTTTATGAACAACATCTTTTACTGATAAGAAATCATGACTGATAGGGGCTTGAGTTTCTGAGAGAATATGTAGGATAAGGATTTATATAAAAGGCTGTCTGAACATTTTATTTCAGATGGCCAAAAATTTCTTTATTTCTGTATTGACAGAAATAAAAGATAAAAATAGAATACCATCACTATGAAACTAAATCCGACCACTGAAAAATTTATCCTCCACTGGGGCGAAATGGGTACCAAATGGGGTGTAAACCGTACCGTTGCGCAAATCCATGCCCTGCTCTACATCTTAGGCAGACCGATGAACGCCGAAGAAATTACCGAAACGCTCGGCGTAGCGCGCTCCAATGTCAGCACCAGTATTAAAGAGCTGCAAAACTTGAGACTGGTTCATACCGTGCATATCTTGGGCGACAGGCGCGATCATTTTGAAACTTCGGATGATGTCTGGACTTTGTTCCGCACCATTGCAGAAGTGCGTATGCAGCGTGAAATCGAACCGACGCGGCAATTTTTGCAAAGCCTGATCGACAGCCCTGAATTTAGTCAGGAAAATGAAACTGCCAAGCAGCGAATCCAACAAACCCATGATTTCATCAATACGCTGACCATGTGGACAAATGAAATGCTGAAGCTTTCTACTTCAACCATGGTGAAAATTTTGAAAATTGGCGCTGGAATACAAAAATTTTTCCGTTGATGGCAATGGGCTTGTTCTCAATAAGCATAACCAATGCTATTTAGGATATGGAAACATGCTCATAGTATCCTTGTATGGGCATGTTTATCTGAAGCTTGATGTTCTTTGGTAGATTTTGAATCACTGAATATGGATTTCCCTCTTAAAGAAACAATCCAAAAGCCTATCTAAAATTTTTACCCTATAATTTCTCTTTTAACAGAAATTATAGAAATTTCAGACTGATTATATTTTTAAACTGAAATGAAATTAGGAAACCAATATGTCCGACCACACTGCACATACCCTCCCCGCCTACCTGCCTTACTCGATGGGGCTGCTATGGCTCTGGAGCGGTACCCAGCCTCTGCTTTTCATGCCTGAAATGTCATTGGATTTACTGCATTCGGTCGGCATTCCCGATCCGTTGCAATGGCCTACATTAATCGCCGCTTCACTATTGGATATCGGTTTTGCCCTTTTATGCTTCAGCCGCCTTCGTTCCCATTCCTCAGTATGGCTGCTGCAATTGATAACCGTCGCGGCATACAGCCTGATTATCGCCTTCAGGCTGCCTGAAATGTGGGCGCATCCATTTGCGCCTTTGGTAAAAAACCTGCCGATTATGGCTACTTTATTTTTCCTGTATCAATCCGTAGGAGATAAAAAATGAACACTTATTTAATTGTTAAAACCCTGCACATCATCTCGGCTACCTTAATGGTCGGTACCGGTTTTGGTACAGCGTTTTACCTCTTTTGGGTAAACCGCAGCGGTTCGGTTGCCGCACAGTCGGTCGTCTCGCATTGGGTTGTCAAAGCAGATTGGTGGTTTACAACCCCCGCCGTTATTTTCCAACCCCTGTCCGGCTTATGGATGCTGTATGAACGCGGCTACACTGTTGAAACTATGCTGGAACAAAATTGGATATGGATGACACTAGCCTTATACATCTTTTCAGGCATTTGCTGGCTGCCTGTTGTCTGGCTGCAAATCCGCATGGCCAAGATTGCCGAAAAAGCGCACAAAGAAAACGCAGACACCATTCCGGAGCCCTACTGGCATTATGCTAGACGCTGGGAATTACTCGGTTATCCTGCCTTTTGCGCCACTATTGTGATTTACTTCCTGATGGTGATAAAACCGATTTAAAGGTTTTCAGACGGCCTCAGCAACAATATAAAGAAAAACATATGAACATCATCATTTTTGGAGGCAGCGGCTTCATCGGTAGCCGTACCGCTCAAATCCTCAAAGAACAAGGTCACCAAGTTTGCACGCACGACCGCCGCGCCTTCGATTTTCTTCATCCCGACAAAACCGCCGCACGCCGTTTATTGGAAGGGCAAGACGTTCTCATCAACTGCATTGGAATTATGAGCCGGCATGCCGAAATACTTGAAACCGTGCACCACCACACGCCCAAACAGCTCGCCGTATGGGCAAAAGCAGCAGGTATAAAACGCTGGGTGCAACTATCCGCGCTGGGTGCCGATCCATCTCAATCCATCAACTTTGTCGGCAGCAAAGGGCGTGGAGATGATGCCGTCGCCCAAAGCGGCATACCGATTGCCATAGCCAGACCATCCGTCGTTTACGGACGAGGAGGAACCAGTTGCGAGCTATTCATCAAACTAGCCCGCCTCCCTTTACTTCCCTTACCGGAAGCCGGTCGCTTTCATTTACAGCCTGTACACCTTGCCGATGTTGCCGAAGGTTTGGCAAAACTTGCCGTCCAAGCCGTCCCAGCCGACAATAACCATAGCATCATTAATATGACCGGTAGCAAAACGCTGACTTTGGCGGAATACCTGACCACCATCCGCCAAACCCTGCACCATAAACCGCCACAACGTATTCTGTCTTTCCCCCTACGCCTGCTTGACCCAGCGCTGCCGTTGGCAAACATCCTCAGCAACGGCATTATCAGCCGAGACAGCTTTTCCCTACTCAAGCAAGGCTCATGCGCCGACTATTCTGATTTTGCAGCTTTACTAGGCAGGGAACCATTGGTGGCAGAAAACTTTGCTGGTTGCCTATAATTCATTTAACTTTAAAATGACAAAACAAAGGCCGTCTGTTTGTTGTTCAGACGGCCTAAAGCTTTTATAAAATACTTTATTGCAAAACAATTCAGTTCATCAGAGACTTATTGCTTCCACCTACCCAACTACAAAGGCTGGGCCAAATCGTTTTCCGTGTTGTAGCTGATAAAATCCTGCTCATAAGGGAAATGGACAACCCGCGCGCGCTGTTGCTGCAACCAGCCGCGGATGCTGCGCATTCCTGAATAAAGGTATGGCACGGTGCTTTGCAGGATTTGCGGACGGATAAACATCACGCTGTAATGCGGTCTGGACGGGGTTTCAACGTAAAATGCATTGCACAACGGCGTGCGTTTGGCGATAGTCTCAAACTGGGAAACCAAGTTTTCCGGCAAACGCGGCATATCGCAGGATACGATGAGCAGCCAATCGGCAGTGGCAATTTGTAAATCGTTGGCGGCAGTACATAAGGCGGCTAAAGGACCGTAATGCTGCCATTGGCGCGCATCCGAGAAAACGTGCGCGCTGCGTTGGGCGTAAGATTCGAGATTGCGGTTGGCACTGATGGCGATATGGCTGACTTGCGGGCGGATTTTTTCGATAACGTGGTCTATCAAGGCTTTATTGTGCCATTGCACCAACCCTTTATCGACACCTCCCATCCGGCTTCCCTGCCCGCCGGCCAATATCAGTGCAAAAATTTTCATTTTGGTAGTCCTTTGCAAAGCAGAGTGTGTAAGTGTTATTCGCGATGTTGTATTTATGGAATAAGTTTTTAAGGCTTCAGGCCGTCTGAAATCTGATTTTGTGATTTAATTCACTTAAGATGAATTTTATCATAACATGATTTTACATTAAACCCCTGTTTTTTCTTATCATAACCATACAATTATTTTAGACAGGTTGTTTATAAGCCGAAAGAATGATATTTTTATAAGATTATCGGATTAGTCTTCCTGCGTGCTTTATGCGTTTATTCTCCGGATCTTCAGACGGCCTGAGCCTGTCCTCACGTTTAAAACTACTGACTGTGTTATGGGTCGGCTCGGCTTTTTTATCGATTGCCTTTACCCTGCTGCTTTCTTGGCGTTTGGAAAGCGCGGCTAAAACGATTGAAGATGCGGGCAGCTTGAAAATGCAGGTGTATCGCTTGGCTTATATGGCAAGCGTCCGTACGCCCAATGCTCAAATTGACAACCAAATCAAAGAATTTGAACGTACGCTGGCCAATGTAACGCAAAGCGATGCCATTCATCCGCTGATTCCGTCACAAATGCCGCTGGCTTACGATTTGATCCAATCGATGCTGTTAATTGATTGGGAATCCAACATCAAGCCTTCTTTGCAACATTACGAGCGGCCGACCCAAATCGGCTTATACCGTTTTGCCGGCAATATCGAGCTGTTTTTACAAGCGATGGAAAACGCCAACGAGCAAAATACTTTGTGGCTGCGCCGTTTTCAAATGGCGATGATGTTGATGATTTTAGTGGCTGCCGGCTTGATGATTGTTTGGCATTATTCGTGGATCATCCGGCCGCTGGAAAAATTGCGCGACGGGGTAGAAACCATCAGCGAAGGTCGTTTCGGGGTACAAATCGATACAGACCAAATTCGTGAATTCGCCCAAGTCAGCAAGGGCTTCAACCAAATGAGCCGCCGTCTGAAAACGCTTTATACGGATTTAGAAGGACAGGTTGCCCAACAAACCCAAGACTTGGCCCGGCAAAATCGTGACTTGACTCTGCTCTACCAGACTACGCGCAACCTGCACCAAACCTTTACGCCGCAACAGGCCGCAGAAGAATTTTTGGCTCAGATTCTGCCGGCGTTTTCCGCTTTGGGCGGTACAGTATATCTTTCCGATGAAGAACGCAAACGCTCTGACTTGGCGGCAAGTGTCGGTGAAACCGAAGAGGGAAATCGTGTAGAATTCCCAATCGTTTACCAAGACGAACAGCTCGGTGTATTGGCCCTGTATTTTTCAGACGGCCATATGCCCAATGAGCAAGATGAAAAATTGTTGCAGACTTTAAGCGGGCAGCTGGGGATTTCCATCGCCAACAACCGCATGGAACAAGAACGCCGCCTGCTTGCCGTCTTGCAGGAGCGTAACTTGATTGCGCAAGGTTTGCATGACAGTATTGCACAAGCCCTGACCTTTTTGAATTTGCAGGTGCAAATGTTGGAAAGCGCGTTTGCTTCAAACCAACGCGAGCAGGCTGAAGAAAACATCAGCTTTATTAAAGACGGCGTGCAGGAATGCTATGAAGACGTCCGCGAGCTTCTGATGAATTTCCGCACCAAAATCAGTAATAAAGATTTCCCTGAAGCGGTAGAATCGCTGCTGGCGCGTTTTGAACGACAAACCGGTATTCCAGTTGATTTAAAATGGCAGGACGACGGACAGGCTTTGAATTATGATGAGCATTTGCAAATCATCTTCATCTTGCAGGAAAGCCTGTCCAATATCCGGAAGCACGCGCGTGCGCAACATGTCAGCGTCGAAATTGCTAACCACGGCGATTTTGTCATGACGATTCGTGACGACGGCGCGGGCTTTAATAAAGAACATCTATCAAACCGGCCTTCAGGCGAACATGTCGGCTTGGGCATTATGCAAGAACGGGCCCAACGGATTAACGCAGAATTGGCCATTACATCGCAGATTGGGCAAGGTACGGCGGTTATGCTGACTTTGCCGCAACAAATGAGAACAGCATCATGACGATTAAAATTACCCTTATTGACGACCACACCCTATTTCGCAGCGGTATCAAGGCCTTGCTTTCGCGCCAGCCTGATTTTGAAGTCGTCGGCGAAGCTTCAGACGGCCTGGCCGGCGTAAAAATGGTTGAGCAGCTCAAGCCTGACGTAGTTTTGCTGGACTTGGATATGCCGGTCATGAACGGCCGCGAAGCATTGGCTCAAATTCTGAGCATCAATCCGCAACTGACCGTCATCATGCTGACTGTTTCCGAAGACAGTGACGACTTGACCGAATGTATGCGTATGGGGGCAAAAGGCTTTTTGCTGAAAAACATCAACGCCGACTTCCTCTTGGAAAGCATCCGCAAAGCCGTCGACGGAGACAATGTATTCTCCCCTGAAATGACCAGCCGCTTGGTGCAATCGCTGATTTCCCCTTCTCCTTCCCGCTCAGACCATCTGCTGGAGCAACTGACTCCGCGCGAGATGGAAATCTTGGGCTATCTTGCCGCCGGACACAGCAACAAAATCATTGCCCGCCATTTGAATCTGGCAGAGTCAACCGTCAAAGTGCATGTGCAAAACCTGTTGCGTAAGTTGAACCTAAGCAGCCGCGTCCAAGCAGCGGTTTATGCGGTGCAACACAAAGTACCGCAACCGGTATTGTCTTAATCAGGCCGTCTGAAACCTTCTTTTTAAAAGGTTTCAGGAAAAGCGTTTATTCGCTATAATCACGCCGATTTATATGCAGGGTTGTCTGATTTTTCAGACGGCCTTTTTATTTGATTTCTCACTGATTTAAAACGATATGTCCGAAAACATTCCAGAAAATACGCCCGAAAATACCGTTCCAGAAGAACACAAACGCAGTATCCGCAGTTTCGTTTTGCGCCAAGGCCATATGACCGCGGCCCAACAGCGCGCTATCGATACGATGTGGCCGCAATTTGGTGTGGACTTCCAAGAAGCCCCTTTGGATTTGAACCGCGCTTTTGGACGGGACAACCCTAAAGTTTTGGAAATCGGTTTCGGTATGGGCGTCGCGACAGTGGAAATCGCCAAACGTCTGCCCGATACCGACTTTTTAGCGATTGATGTTCACGGCCCGGGCGTCGGCAATATCTTGAAGCTGATTGAGGAAGAACACATTTCCAATATC
Source organism: Neisseria sp. P0001.S005 (assembly GCF_051963715.1). Taxonomy (NCBI): domain Bacteria; kingdom Pseudomonadati; phylum Pseudomonadota; class Betaproteobacteria; order Neisseriales; family Neisseriaceae; genus Neisseria; species Neisseria sp. P0001.S005. The sequence goes on from NZ_JBQCTZ010000006.1 coordinate 18,021, forward strand.
CGCGTGATGCGTCATGATGCAGTGGAAGTAGTAGAAAAGATGCTGGAAGACGGTTCTTTAGACGGCATTCATATTTTCTTCCCTGACCCTTGGCACAAAAAGCGCCATAACAAACGCCGCTTGGTACAAGTGCCATTTGTTGAAAAGCTGTTGCCCAAACTCAAAAGCGGCGGCTATGTCCATATGGCAACCGACTGGGAAGAATACGCCGTGCAAATGCTGGAGGTTTTGAGCAGTTTCGACTCTTTGCAAAACACGGCTGCCGATTACGCCCCTACGCCTGATTATCGTCCTGAAACCAAATTTGAAGCCCGAGGCAAACGATTGGGTCATGGCGTTTGGGACTTGGTGTTCCGTAAGAAATAAAGCCAAACATAAAACACAAGGCCGTCTGAAAAATTTCAGACGGCCTTTTATCTTACTGATTAAGCCAAGAAAAGTTTATAAGCCGGATTATCGGTTTCTTCTTTATAAACATAACCCAAGCTTTCCAAGAAGTCGGTAAAGGCTTCATTGTCGCTTTCAGGTACATCGATACCGACCAAAATACGGCCGTAGTCCGCACCATGATTGCGATAATGGAACAAGGTAATATTCCATTCGGCACGCATATGGTTCAAGAAACGGGACAATGCGCCGGGGCGCTCCGGAAATTCAAAGCTGACCAAACGTTCGCTGGATACTTTTTCCGTACGTCCGCCGACCATGTAACGGATATGGATTTTGGCGATTTCGTCATTGGTCAGGTCAACATTTGGCAAACCTGCGTCAGCCAGTTGTTTGCTGATAACGGCCAAGTCTTGCGCACCGGCAGTTTGCAGACCGACAAAAATATGAGCATTGTTGTCATTGCCGTAGCGATAGTTGAATTCAGTAATATTCCTACTGCCCAAAACATTGATAAACTTGAGAAAGCTGCCTTTTTCTTCAGGAATGGTAACGGCGAAAATACCTTCGTTGCCCTCGCCCAGCTCGCTGCGTTCTGAAACATGGCGCAGGCGGTGGAAGTTCATGTTGGCACCACTGGTGACGGCAACCAAATTTTGACCTTGGATATTGTTTTTCGCAACGTAAGCCTTCAAGCCGGCAAGGGCCAATGCGCCCGCAGGCTCGGTAATGCTGCGCGTATCGTCAAAAATATCTTTAATCGCGCCGCACAACATATCCGTATTGACCGTAATAATTTCGTCCAACAGCTCTTTACACAGGCGGAAAGTTTCCTCGCCCACCACTTTAACCGCCGTGCCGTCTGAAAACAGACCGACATCTTTCAAATGTACGATTTCCCCTGCTTCTACCGATTGCTTCATACAGCAAGAGTCATCGGTTTGCACGCCAATCACTTTAATTTCAGGGCAAACCTGTTTGATAAACGCCGCTACGCCTGCTGCCAAACCGCCGCCGCCAATCGGAACAAAAATCGCATTGATATTGCGGTGTTGTCGGAGGATTTCCATGCCGATGGTTCCCTGACCGGCAATTACGTCAGGATCATCAAATGGTGCAATATAGGTCAGTTTTTCCTTTTCTGCCAACTCCATCGCATAATCATAGGCATCGTTATAAGACACGCCTTTCAATACCACTTCGCCACCTCGGCTCTTGACCGCATCGATTTTGATTTTAGGCGTTGTTTCCGGCATCACAATGACGGCGCGGCAACCTAAATACTGTGCCGACAAAGCCACACCCTGCGCATGGTTGCCCGCGCTTGCTGCAATCACGCCACAATCCAAGGCTTCTTTAGGCAGTTTCGCCATTTTGTTGTACGCGCCGCGAATTTTGAACGAAAACACCGGCTGCAAATCTTCGCGCTTGAGCAAAACCTGATTGTTCAGACGGCCTGACAAACTGCGTGCCAAATCCAAAGGCGTTTCTACGGCCACATCATAAACGGAAGCGGTCAAAATACGGGTTAGATAATCAGAAAGAGGAAGGGAATGGTTCATAGTATTTTTAGTGTTCGGAAATAAATTGCAATTCGGTCAAATCGACCGGAGGAAAAAGTTAAAACCATACCCCTGAGGCCGTCTGAAGGCAAGAAAAATCTTAGCAAAACCTAAATGAGACGGTATAATGTCCGCTTAATATCTATTTAATATGCCAAACTGTTTGCCTCATAACAGTGTCCACTCATATTCAAATCTACAAATAATGATGAAAAAAACGCTACTTAGCTTAATTTTTGCTGCCCTCCTGAATACTCCTGCCCTCGCTACCGACCCGGTTGCATCCGCACCTGCCGTACAAGGCGAGGCTCAAACGCAGCCGCTGCTACACAGCATCAACAGCCCGACAACGCCGCCGGAAATTGCGGCGACTGCCTATATCGTTACCGACCTGCACAGCAAGCAAACCTTGGCATCCAACAATGCCGATACACCTATCGAGCCAGCCGCATTGACGCAAATGATGACCGCCTACCTTGCCTTTAAAGCACTGGAAAACGGTACACTTGAAGCAAGCCAAATGCTGACCGTTTCCAATGCTGCATGGAAGGTCGAAGGTTCGCGTATGTTCCTCGATCCCAAAGTTCCTGTCAGCGTCAGCTCCTTGATTAAGGGTACAACCATCCAATCGGCCAACGATGCCGCCATTACCCTCGCTGAAGCCCTTGGCAACGGCTCTATCGACGAATTCGTCAAACAAATGAATGAAGAAGCCAAACGCTTGGGCATGAAGCACACCCACTTCAACAACCCGACCGGTATTTCTTCTAACGGCCATGTTTCAACCGTTGGCGACTTGGCCATTTTGGCAGCCGCGCTGATCAACGACTATCCGAAATATTATCCTTTATTTGCAAATAAATCTTTCAAATACAATAATATCGAGCAGCCCAACCGCAATCTCCTGCTCTATCGCGACAGCAGTATCGACGGTTTGAAAACCGGCTATAGCGAAGGCGCAGGCTACCATCTCGCCGCTTCCAGCAAACGCAACAACCGCCGTATTGTTTCCATTCTTGCCGGTGCCGAATCCACCGAAGCGCGCGCCAGCGAAAGCAGCAAACTGCTCAACTGGTCATTGCAGGCATTTGATACGCCTAAACTTTACAACGGCGGAGAAGTGATTTCCCAAGTCAAAGTTTACAAAGGCAGTACCAAAGCCGTAGATATCGGTTTCTTGGACGATGTTTACATTACCATTCCCCACGATACCGGCAAAAACGTCAAACCAATCTTAGAAACGCTTCAGCCCGTCCTCGCCCCGATTGAAAAAGGCCAAGTATTGGGCAAGCTGAAAGTCATGAAAGACGGTAAAATCATTGCCGAAAAAGATGTCGTCGCTCTGACCGGCGTGGAAGAAGGCAGCTGGTTGCGCCGTATGTGGGACGCGATTGTGTTGTGGTTTAAAAGTTTATTCGGTTAATCCTCTTTCTATCAAAACATAAATAAAGGCCGTCTAAAATATTTCAAACGGCCTTTTGTATATCTGCTTTATGGCTTTAATAAAAATTTCTAACAAGAAATTTATCCATTTTAATCTTAGCAGTTTCAGTGATTGACAATATGAAACGCTTCAAAAATGCCGTCTGAAAACACAACGGTTTTCAGACGGCATTTCAATACCTTAATAGCTTATCAGTATGAGCTTAAACTAAGCCTTTTTTCTCCAGATAGCTTTCGTAATCGCCCAAGTAGTGTTCATATCCGCCTTTACCATCCAATTCGATGATTTGGGTAGCCAGCGAAGATACAAACTGACGGTCGTGCGATACAAAAATCAGCGTGCCGTTGTATTTTTCCAGCGCCATGTTCAAGGATTCGATGCTTTCCATGTCCATATGGTTGGTCGGTTCGTCCATGACTAAGACATTGGGTTTCAACAGCAACAGTTTGCCGTAAAGCATACGGCCTTTTTCGCCACCGGAGAGAACCTTCACTTTTTTCACGACATCGTTGCTGCCGAAGAGCAAGCGGCCTAAAGTGCCGCGGATGACTTGTTCGTCATCGCCTTCCTGACCCCATTGGCGCATCCATTCGCTCAGGTCCATATCGACGTCGAAGTCGTTTTCATGGTCTTGCGGGTAGTAGCCGACACTGGCTTTTTCCGCCCATTTGATGGTGCCTTCGTCCGGCAGCAGGCCGTCTGAATATTCGGGGTTGTATGCGCCGGCCAAGAGTTTCAGCAAGGTAGATTTACCTGCGCCGTTCGGGCCGATGATGGCAAGGCGTTGGCCTGCTTCAAGGATGAAGTTCAGGTTTTTAAACAACTGGGTTTCAAAACGTTTGGCCAGTTTTTCAACTTCCACTGCCTGACGGTGCAACTTGGCTTTTTCATCGGCTTCAAAACGGATATATGGGTTTTGACGGGTAGAAGGTTTGACTTCGACCATCTCCGATTTGATTTTGTCGGCCTGCTTCAGACGGCTGGTTGCCTGACGGGCTTTGGATTTGTTGGCAGAGAAGCGGGCAACAAATTCTTGCAGCTCTTGCAGTTTCTCTTTGGCTTTGGCGTTGTCTTTTAGGGCGCGCTCACGCGATTGGGCAGAAGCAAGCATGTAGTCATCGTAGTTGCCCGGATAGATGGTGATGGTGTTGTAGTCCAAATCCGCCATGTGGGTGCAGACTTCGTTCAAAAAGTGACGGTCGTGCGAGATGATGATCATGGTGGAGTCGTATTGGTTCAACACGCCTTCCAACCAACGGATGGTATTAATGTCCAAGTTATTGGTCGGTTCGTCCAAAAGCAATACATCTGGTTTGGAGAACAGGGCTTGCGCCAGCAATACGCGCAACTTGAAGCCCGGGGCAACTTCTGCCATGGTCGCATTGTGCAAATCTTCGGAAATGCCCACGCCGCTCAACAATTCGGCAGCGCGTGCTTCGGCGGTGTAGCCGTCGTATTCGGCGAACTTGGCTTCCAGTTCGGCGGCTTTCATGTAGTCGTCTTCGGTGGCTTCGGGGTTGGCGTAAATTGCATCACGCTCAGTCATCGCCGCCCACATTTCTGTATGACCCATCATCACCACGTCCAGCACGCGCATATCTTCGTAGGCAAACTGGTCTTGGCGTAATTTACCCAAACGCACGCCGTTTTCAATTGCTACTTCGCCGGCAGTCTGTTCCAAATCGCCGCCGAGGATTTTCATGAAGGTGGACTTGCCTGAGCCGTTGGCGCCGATCAAGCCGTAACGGTTGCCTTCGCCGAATTTGACGGATACGTTTTCAAACAGCGGCTTTGCGCCGAACTGCATGGTGATGCCGTTGGTAGAAATCATTATTCGTAAAACCTTTATAAATAGAATGTTATAATCGGACGCGATTGTAGCATATTTTTGCAAAGACCTCAGGATTGAGTCCATGGCAAATGTGCCCAATTTCGATACAAGATGAAAACAGACAACGCTTCACGCAAAAATGCGTTGTAGGCAGCCTTTCAGGCCGTCTGAAACGGAGAAACGATATGGAAACGCACAAAATCTATTACGCCGTGATTATTTTGGTATGCGCCGCTTCCATGCTGCTCAGCCCGTTTTTCTATATCCGCCGCACGCGCTCGGGCGCTGAATTACGACGTGCGCCCAGACAGTGGAAACCTATCCTCTTCGCCAACATCATCATGATTGCGGCTTTGTTTGTTTGGTGGAAATGGTTTTAAGGAAAAATAAAAAATGAACAAAATCTGGATCAGCACATTACTACTCACTTTGACAACTGCGGTTTCCGCCGCGCCTATTTTTGAATGTACCGATTCTGCAGGCCGCAAAGTCTATACCCAAGCCGGCGGTAAAAACTGCAAAGCCAGCAATATCGGCAAACCGTCCGTATATACTTCTGCACCTGTTTCAACACCGGCAACGCCGACTTCCCCAAGCAAAACCGAGCAAGCAGAAGAAGCTGTCGCCCCGGTCAATCCGGCTGACGTCGGCGCAGCCAAGCGTGCTTTAGATACCGCCAAGAAAAATCTGGAAGAAGGCAAAAAAGTGCGTTATGGCAATGAGCGTAACTACGCCCGTTATCTCGAACGGATCAACGGTTTGGAAAAAGCCATCCGCTCGGCTCAGGAAAACTATGACGCGGCGCAACACCAGCCTGCATCTCAAGATCCTGTTGCCTATTGATCCTTACCACACCAGCAATGCCGTCTGAAATTTGATGTTCAGACGGCCTTTTCATCTTTTCAATATAACAAAATCGTCTTTATACCAAACAAAGCATTCTTTCCAGTTTTCAGACGGCCTTGTTAAAGTAAGCGTGTATTAAATTCTGACGGTTGCCATTATGTTGTTACTCAAAACGCCCTCTGTATTGCCGGGTTTCAAGCTCAGCCTGGGTTTGACGGTTTTGTGCCTGTCGCTTTTGGTGGTTTTGCCGTTTGCGATGATGGCGGCCAAAGCGGCGGAAATCGGCTGGAGCGGATTTTGGAACACGATTACCGAACCCAATGTCTTGGCGGCCGTCTGGCTGAGCTTGCGGATGTCGTTTTATGCGATGTTGACCAATATCGTGTTCGGTACGTTGGTCGCTTGGGTATTGGTGCGCTACGAATTTCCGGGCAAAGGGTTGGTAAACGCCTTGGTCGATTTGCCGTTTGCGCTGCCGACGGCGGTAACAGGCATTGCGTTGGCAACCCTGTATGCGCCCAATGGTTGGATAGGCCGTTTTTTCGAGCCTTTGGGCATCAAAATCGCCTTTACGCCCATCGGCATTTGGATTGCGCTGATTGTCGTCAGCCTGCCCTTTATCGTCCGCGCCGTGCAGCCGGTATTGGAAGAATTGTCGGGCGAGTATGAAGAAGCGGCGGCAACTTTGGGCGCAAGCCGTTGGACTACGTTCCGCCGCGTCCTCTTGCCTGAAATCACACCGGCCCTGTTGACCGGCGCAGGCATGATGTTTGCCCGCTCTACCGGCGAATACGGCTCGGTCATTTTTATCGCGGGCAATATTCCGATGGTGTCTGAAATCCTGCCCTTGATTATTACCGGCAAACTGGAGCAATACGATGCTCAGGGCGCATCAGCCGTTGCTCTGTTTATGCTGATGATTTCGTTTGTTATCCTGCTGATTTTAAACATTATGCAATGGACTTTAAGCCGCCGCGCCGGAACGAGGGTTTAACAAACAACAGGCCGTCTGAAACATCAAGCAAAAATTTTTCAGACGGCCTAAACGGATACAAGAATAAATAGAGACTTCACTAACATGAAAATCCATTCCACTAATCCAAACTTGAGCGAACCGCGTTGGCTTCGCGTGTTGCTGACCGCTACCGCCTTGGGCTTTCTGCTGCTGATGCTGGTCGTGCCTTTGGTTGCCGTATTCTACGAGGCCTTAAAAGGCGGTTGGGATTTATACCTGCAATCCTTGACCGATCCCGAGGCATGGTCTGCCATCAAATTGACGCTGATTACCGCGCTGATTGTCGTCCCCGTCAATGCCGTATTGGGCGTAGCGATGGCGTGGCTGCTGACCCGTTTCGACTTCCGCGGCAAGCAGTTGCTGACCACCCTGCTCGATTTGCCGTTTTCCGTATCACCCGTGGTGGCCGGTTTAATGTTCGTCTTATTGTTCGGCGCGCACACGGCATTGGGCGGCTGGCTCGAAGCGCAAGGCATACAGATTATCTTCGCCATCCCAGGCATTATTCTGGCGACACTGTTCGTTACCTTCCCCTTTGTCGCACGCGAAATCATTCCTTTAATGCAAGCACAGGGAGACAGCGAAGAACAGGCCGCGCTGATACTCGGCGCAAGCGGCTGGCAGATGTTTTGGCGCGTTACCCTGCCCAACATCAAATGGGCGCTGCTCTACGGCATCATCCTTACCAACGCCCGCGCGATGGGCGAGTTCGGCGCGGTCAGCGTAGTGTCGGGACACATACGCGGCGAAACCAACACCATCCCGCTTTTGGTTGAAATCTTCTACAACGAATACAACTTCACCGGCGCATTCGCCCTCTCCGGCGTATTGGCACTTTTAGCCTTGGCCACATTGCTGGTGCAAAACATCATCACAAAATTACAAGACAAAAAACTCGCCGCCGCCGAAAGGAACGCAGCATGAGCATTACTATTCAACATCTAAACAAACACTTCGGAGCGTTCCACGCGCTGAAAAACATCAACCTCAACGTCCCCACCGGCAAACTCGTTTCCCTGCTCGGCCCATCAGGCTGTGGCAAAACCACGCTCCTGCGCATCATCGCTGGGCTGGAAAACGCCGACGGCGGCCAAATTCTCTTTGACGGCCAAGACGTAACCGCCAAGCATGTGCGCGAGCGCAAAGTCGGTTTCGTATTCCAACACTACGCCCTCTTCCGCCATATGAACGTGTTTGACAACGTTGCCTTCGGTTTGACCGTATTACCCAAGTCCGAACGCCCGTCCAAAGAACAAATCCGCGCCAAAGTCGAAGAACTGCTCAAACTCGTGCAGCTCTCCCACCTCGCCAAATCCTATCCGCACCAACTCTCCGGCGGTCAACGCCAGCGCATCGCCCTTGCCCGTGCCCTCGCCGTTGAACCGAAACTCCTGCTTTTGGACGAACCCTTCGGCGCGCTGGATGCCAAAGTGCGCAAAGAATTGCGCACTTGGTTGCGCGATATTCATCACAACTTGGGCATAACCAGCATTCTGGTTACACACGACCAAGAAGAAGCCCTCGAAGTTTCCGACGAAATCGTCGTCATGAACCACGGCAAAATTGAACAAACCGGCAGCGCCGAAGCCATTTATCGCAAACCTGAAAACGCCTTCGTTACCGAGTTTCTCGGCGAAACCGACGCATTTGAAGGACGCATCGAAAAAGGCATCTGGCATTACCACGGTTTCGAATGGAAATTGGACGCACACTACAAATGGCAGGAGCAAACCGCCATCGGCTATATCCGTCCGCACGAATGGCAGCTTGCTGCCGAACATGAAACACCGATGATCCGCGCCGAAATCGAAAAAATCCACGCCGTCGGCGCATTGACGCATATTTTGGTGAAACACGATAAACAAGACGTGCATATCACGCTGGCAGGCAGCGATACCGCGCGTTACCAAATCGCCGAAGGCAAAGAATTGAGGCTGATTCCGAAACAGGTTTATGTCTTTTCTCAAAACGAGCTGATTGAATATTCGATTTGAGACTAAAGCATAAGGCCGTCTGAAAATCTGCTTTCAGACGGTCTTTCATCTTATTCAAACCTGCCAATCAATCGGCTCTAAACCATGTGCCTGCAAATAAGCGTTTGCCTGCGAAAAATGTTTGCAGCCGAAAAAGCCGCGATATGCCGATAAAGGCGAAGGATGCGGCGCAGTCAGCACCAAATGACGGTTGCGGTCGATAAACACGCCTTTCTTCTGCGCATGGCTGCCCCACAGCATAAAGACTAAATGCTCGCGTTCCTTATCCAATTGTCGGATGACTTCATCGGTAAACGCCTCCCAGCCCAAAGTCGCATGAGAATGCGCCAAACCGGCGCGGACAGTCAACACCGTATTCAACAGCAACACGCCCTGTTCCGCCCAATGCTGCAAATAGCCGTGTTGCGGAATCTGAAAGCCCTCAATATCCGTCGCCAACTCTTTATAAATATTGACCAACGACGGCGGCACCGCAATTTCAGGTTGCACGGAAAACGCCAAACCATGAGCCTGACCCGCACCGTGATACGGGTCTTGCCCCAAAATCACTACTTTTACATTTCCGAATTCAGTCATCCGAAAAGCATTGAATACGTCACGCTCAGGCGGATAAATGGTTATCCCCGCCTGCCTTTCATGGCGTACCTTCTCCAAAATCGTTTGAAAATACGCCTTTTCTTTTTCCGCACCAATTGCCTCGTGCCAAGTCTGCATTATTTACCGCTCCGTATTTGAATAGACTTATTATAACTGGAATAATTTTCAACCTTAGCCTTTTCATTTTAAGCCGTTGCCATTATGATAAGGATTATCAAAAGATTATTAAAAGGATATACCGTATGACGATATGGTTTGTTGCCGCCGCCGTTGTTCTGATTGTCGAATTGTTTATCGGAACGGTTTATCTTTTGGTGGTCAGCGTAGCACTGGTCGCTGCCGGAATCATGTACGGATTAAGCGGACACTTTTCTGCCGCAGTTTTGACCGCCGCCATCATCAGCGCACTCGGTATCTGGCTGGTACACGGCCGTCTAAAAAACCGGTTGGCTCCCCAAGCGCTCAACGATGATTTGGATATTGGGCAAAACGTCCGCATCCTACGTCACCTGCATGACAATATTTACGAAGTCGCCTACCGCGGCACACACTGGCAGGCGCAAGCCGAACGGCCCCAAGATACTTTTCAGACGGCCTCAAGTGCAGTCATTACTGCCAAAAACGGTAATCTGCTGATTATCCGCACACTCTCCCAACCATCATTATAAGGAAACATTATGGAATTTCTGCTCAGCCCCATCGTCCTCTTCTTCATCGTCGTTGTTGTTTTTGGTTTCAAATCCTTTATCGTTGTGCCGCAGCAGGAAGTTTATGTGGTCGAACGATTGGGCCGTTTTCACAAAGCGCTGACCGCAGGTCTGAACATCCTTATCCCATTTATCGACCGTGTCGCCTATCGTCATTCGCTGAAAGAAGTTCCTTTGGATGTTCCCAGCCAAGTCTGTATTACCCGCGACAACACTCAGCTGACTGTGGACGGCATTATCTACTTCCAAGTTACCGATCCTAAACTCGCTTCATATGGTTCCAGCAACTACATCATGGCGATTACCCAGCTTGCGCAGACAACTTTGCGCTCTGTCATCGGCCGCATGGAATTGGATAAAACCTTTGAAGAACGTGACGAAATCAACAGCATTGTTGTTGCTGCTTTGGACGAAGCCGCAGGCGCATGGGGTGTGAAAGTCTTGCGTTATGAAATCAAAGACTTGGTTCCGCCGCAAGAAATTCTGCGCTCAATGCAGGCGCAAATTACTGCCGAACGTGAAAAACGCGCGCGCATTGCCGAATCCGAAGGCCGTAAAATCGAGCAGATCAACCTTGCCAGCGGTCAGCGCGAAGCAGAAATCCAACAATCCGAAGGTGAAGCGCAAGCCGCCATCAACGCATCAAACGGTGAAAAAATTGCCCGCATCAACCGCGCACAAGGTGAAGCCGAAGCCCTGCGCCTAGTGGCCGAAGCCAACGCCGACGCCATCCGCAAAATCGCCGAGGCTGTCCGCTCAGAGGGCGGTGCTGAAGCCGTCAACCTGAAAGTTGCCGAGCAATACGTTGCCGCCTTCAGCAATTTGGCTAAAGAAAGCAACACGCTGATTATGCCTGCCAACGTTGCCGACATCGGCAGCTTGGTCTCCGCCGGTTTGAAAATCATCGACGGCAACAAGCCTAAAGCGTCATAATAGCGTTCTGACCCAGGCCGTCTGAAAACCCAATACGGCTTTTCAGACGGCCTTTTTATATCGTTCGATTTTTATATGAATACACAAACCATCAAAACCTATCTTGTCGGCGGCGCCGTCCGCGACCATCTTTTAGGCCTGCCCGTCAAAGACCGCGACTGGGTAGTCGTCGGTGCAGATGCGCAAACCATGCTGGCTCAGGGTTATCAGCCGGTTGGCAAGGATTTCCCCGTCTTTCTCCATCCGGACAGCCACGAGGAATACGCCCTCGCCCGTACTGAACGCAAAACCGCCAAAGGCTATGCCGGATTCAGTTTTCATGCCGATAAAGACGTTACGCTAGAACAAGACCTGATGCGCCGCGACCTGACCATCAATGCCATGGCTCAGGATTCAGACGGCACGATCATCGATCCTTTTGGCGGACAACAAGACTTGGCGGCCGGCATCCTGCGCCACGTTTCGCCTGCCTTTGCCGAAGACCCCGTGCGGATTTTGCGTATCGCCCGTTTTGCAGCGCGTTATGGTTTTCAAATTGCCGATGAAACCATGTCGCTGATGCGGCAAATGGTAGAAAACGGCGAAGCGGATGCCTTGGTTGCCGAACGCGTCTGGCAGGAATTGGCCAAAGGCTTGATGGAGAAAAATCCACGCCGAATGATTGAAGTTTTGCGCGAATGCGGCGCACTCAAAGTTTTACTGCCCGAGCTTGATGCCCTTTTCGGCGTACCGCAACGCGCCGACTATCATCCCGAAATCGACAGCGGTATTCATACGCTGATGGTTGTACAACGAGCCGCCAAGATGAACCTGTCCCTCGCCGAACGCTATGCCGCCTTATTGCACGACTTGGGCAAGGCAAAAACACCGGCCGATATACTGCCGAAACACTACGGACACGACGTCAACGGCGTCGAACCCGTCCGCGAAGTCAATCAACGGCTGCGCGCGCCGAAACACTGCGCCGAGCTTGCCGCACTCGTCTGCCGTTGGCACATCATGCTCCATCAAGTCGGGCAATTCAAAAGCAAAACCATTTTGAATGTTTTGAAAAAAACCGATGCATTCCGCCGCCCCGAACGTTTTCAGACGGCCTTAAACGTCTGCGTGGCCGACAAACAAGGCCGTCTGAACCTTGAAGATACCCCCTATCCGCAACGCGAACACTGGCTGGCCTTACTTGAGGCCGCCAATCAAGTAGATGCAGGCAAAATTGCCGCCGAGTGCCGCGCGCAAGGGAAAGCCCATTTAATTGCCGAACAAATCGATCATGCCCGCTTGGCGCAAATTAGGCCGCTACAAAAAGCGTATCAGGCTGAAAAAATAGGAGGCTATTAATGGCATCTTCGCGTTATAAAATCGAGCGTATGCCCGACGGCATTGCCGTATCTGCGCGTGTTGTACATGATTCGCAGGAAATCGGTTTTACCGCGGTATTTCTTATGTTTTCCTTTGCTCTGACATGCATCGCACCGTTTTACCCTGAAGAGCACTATTTCACTAATTTAGAAGCCATTCTCATCCCTTTACTTTTTACTTTCTACTTAGTGGGTTCACTTGTTTACGGCCTTCTTTGGCAACTTTTCGTACGTGAAAACATCAAGATCCGTAACCATACGCTGTCTCATGGTTATACCTTGTTCTCCATTGGGCGTTGGCGTAGTTTCCCGTTGTCAGAAATCTCCGAATGGCATTCTCGTGACCATATTCCCAAAGCTCCTATTGCACAAGGAAGAAAACAGAGGTTGCCAAACGAAAGCCTCTACCAAAATGGTATGAAACGAAAAATTCACAATATTCCCAATATTTTACGTATCCAAAAATGTGAACAAGGCGCATGGTCTTTCGATTATCAGGGAAAAACCATACGTATCGGCGATTTTTTTGATAGCCGCGATTTTCAGGCAGTCAATATTGAATTGAACAGATTTATCCCCACATCCGCCAAAGCTCGTCAACTTAAAGACGCCCTTTGAAACAGCCGCCACGATATCCGCTATAATCCACACCTTGACCATCTTATTTCAACAATAAAAATCATGACTATCCAGACCGATTTACTTCACGAAAAAATCAGCAATGAAGATTATCAACGCCTCATTGTTAAACACAGCGAATCTTTCAGCGACGGCGAAATCCGCCTATTGAATGAGATTTTGGAAAAATTTGAATTTGATGTCGTACAGGAACAAGCATTGGCGCAAGCCGTGATGCAGCAGGTGCGCTTTGACCCCAATGCCTACCACATCGACAGCGACGACGAAGACACAACCGGCATCTGCCCCCACTGCATCAATCCGCCCATGCCGCCCCTGCGCGATTATTTGGTTTGGCGCGAAACACGCGGTTAGGAATTTTCCTAATCGATTTTGATAAGTTATTAACCATTCACTATCAAACAAGGCCGTCTGAACAGGTGTCATCGTTACATTTGTTCAGACGGCCTTTTGTAAATAAATGTTCATGACTAGGATAAATCAGTATAATCTGCGCCGTTTGAATTTTCTTCGGAGCTTTTATGAACCAGCTTAAAACGGCGGTAGCCGGTGCACAGATTTTGTTTGTCGCATTCGGTGCCATGGTGCTTGTGCCGCTTTTGACGGGACTGAACCCGGCTTTGGCATTATTGGGTGCAGGCTTGGGCACCTTGTTGTTCCAATTGGTTACCAAACGTAAAGTGCCGATTTTCCTCGGCTCTTCTTTTGCCTTTATTGCACCGATTATCTATTCCATCGGCGAATGGGGCCTGCCTTCTACCATGTTCGGCCTGTTTGCGGCAGGTTTCATGTACTTTGTCTTTGCCGCGCTAATTAGATGGCGTGGTCTGGATGCGGTACACAAACTGTTGCCGCCCGTGGTTATCGGTCCGGTGATTATGGTAATCGGTTTGTCCGTAGCCGCTGCAGCCAGCAGCATGGCTATGGGTCAGGCGGATGGAAAACAGGTCATCGACTATATCGACTCGCTGATTCTCTCCGGCTTTACCTTTGCGGTAACCGTCATTGTTTCTGTCTTCGGCAGCAAGATGATGAAGCTGATTCCGATTCTGATCGGCGTGGCTTCAGGCTATGTGTTGGCTTTGATCATGGGCTTGGTCGATACCAGCGCCATCATCAACGCTCCTTGGTTTGCCGTCCCTCATTTTGAAACGCCTCAAGTCAATTGGCAGGCTGCCTTGTTTATGTTGCCCGTTGCCATTGCCCCGGCTATCGAACACATCGGCGGCATTATGGCCATCGGTAATGTGACCGGCAAAAACTACACCAAAGACCCGGGCTTGGACAAAACCCTCGCCGGCGACGGCTTGGGCGTGTGCGTGGCCGGTTTGATTGGCGGCCCTCCTGTGACCACTTACGGTGAAGTAACCGGAGCGGTGATGATTACCAAAAACAGCAACCCCGTCATCATGACTTGGGCAGCAATTTTTGCGATTTTCATGGCGTTTTTCGGTAAATTCAACGCGTTTTTGGCTTCGATTCCTATGCCGGTTATGGGCGGCATTATGTTGCTGCTGTTCGGTACAATCGCCTCTTTGGGCATCAAAACATTGATTGATGCAAAAGTCGATTTGATGCAGCCGAAAAATCTGGTTATCGTCAGCTCCGTATTGACAACCGGTATCGGCGGCATGATTATCAAAGTAGGTACTTTGAGCTTCGCCGGTGTAGGTTTGTGCGCCGTATTGGCCATTATCCTGAACTGCGTTTTGCCCAATACAAAATCAGAAGAAGCATAAATAGCTGGTTCATAAACTCAAAGGCCGTCTGAAAATAAGGTTTCAGACGGCCTTTTTATTACGCTTTATACAATGAAAAATGCCAGAGACTTTATCATCTCCGGCATTTTTGAATAAGGTGGCGAGCCGAACCCCCGGCACTGGCTCATCAGAGTGGGCTGCTGGCTTCCGCCCCTGACCCGGTGTTCCGAATTACCATGCGGGGAGACCCGCCATAGAAGAAACGCATTATAGCGGTTTTACAGAAAAACTCAAGCGATAAAATCTATCAGGCCGTCTGAAAACCATTTACACGACAAGATTGTAAACAATATTACCTAGTTGCAAATCATTCCCATTGAAATGTTTATCGTCTTTTCCGTTGAAAAATATCGAAAATTACACTACATTAACACTTTACGGCATCAAGAAGAAATTGCATTTTTCAGACGGCCTTTAATATAAAAACATTACATCCATCAACGGAACACAACCATGACCACGACTACTGCCCCTCAGCGTATTCGAGAAATTCCCTATAACTATACTTCTTATACCGACCGCGAAATCGTCATCCGACTGTTGGGCGACGAAGCGTGGCAAATCCTGCAAGACCTGCGCGGTCAACGGAAAACAGGACGTTCGGCACGAATGCTGTTTGAAGTATTGGGCGATATTTGGGTGGTCGTGCGCAATCCGTATCTGGTCGATGATTTGCTGGAGCACCCAAAACGCCGCGCCGCGTTGGTACGCGAAATGCGCCACCGCTTAAATGAAATCCGCAAACGCCGCGACGATAATCCGCAAGTCGATGTATTGGTGGCGGCGGCGGAAAAGGCGGTCGAGCGTTTTGACGGCAGTTTTGATGAAACCAGCCAAAAACGCCATCAGATTTTGGAACGCTTAAGCAAAATCACCAAGCCGCACAACATCATGTTTGACGGCTTGGCGCGGGTAACACACGTTACCGATGCAACCGACTGGCGCGTCGAATATCCGTTTGTCGTCGTCAATCCTGATACCGAGGCAGAGATCGCTCCTTTGGTGCGCGCTTTAATCGAATTGGACTTGGTTATTATCCCGCGCGGCGGCGGTACGGGTTATACCGGTGGCGCAGTACCTTTGGACGCAAACAGCGCAGTCATCAATACCGAAAAACTCGACAAGCATCGCGGCGTCGAATACGTTGAGCTGGCAGGTTTGGACGGCAGACATCCGATTATCCATTGCGGCGCAGGCGTAGTAACCCGCCGAGTGGAAGAAACCGCGCATCAGGCAGGTTTGGTGTTCGCCGTTGATCCGACTTCCGCCGATGCGTCTTGCGTGGGCGGTAATGTGGCGATGAATGCAGGTGGCAAAAAAGCCGTACTGTGGGGTACTGCCTTGGATAACCTCGCCTACTGGAACATGGTCAATCCTCAAGGCGAATGGTTGCGTATTGAACGCGTGCGCCACAATTTTGGCAAAATCCATGATGAAGAAACCGCCGTGTTTGACGTACATACGCTGGATTCAGACGGCCGCAATATCGTCAATACCAAACGTTTGGAAATTCCCGGTCACAAATTCCGCAAAGTCGGTTTGGGCAAAGACGTTACCGACAAATTCTTGAGCGGCCTGCCCGGCGTGCAAAAAGAAGGTACGGACGGCATCATCACCAGCGTTGCCTTCGTATTGCATAAAATGCCGAAATACACGCGCACCGTGTGTATGGAATTTTTTGGTACGGTCGCCACCGCCACGCCGTCCATTGTCGAAATCCGCGACTTCTTGCTCGCCCACGACAGCGTACGACTGGCCGGTTTGGAACATTTAGACTGGCGTTACGTCCGTGCCGTCGGTTACGCCACCAAAGCGGCAGGCAAAGGCCGACCTAAAATGGTCTTGCTGGCAGACGTGGTTTCCGACGATGAAGCCGCCGTGCAGGCAGCCGCCGAACACATTTGCGAACTCGCCCGCGCCCGCGACGGCGAAGGCTTTATCGCCATATCTCCCGAAGCCCGTAAAACCTTCTGGCTTGACCGCAGCCGCACTGCCGCCATCGCCAAACACACCAACGCCTTTAAAATCAACGAAGACGTGGTGATTCCGCTGGAGCGGCTGGGCGAGTATTCGGACGGTATCGAACGCATCAACATCGAGCTTTCCATCCAAAACAAACTCACCCTGTGCGCCGCATTGGAGCAATATCTTTCGGGCAAACTCCCCATCGACAAAATGGGCACGGACCTGCCGACCGCCGAACTTTTGGGCGAACGCGGCAAACACGCCCTTGCCCACGTTTCCGCTGTCAAAGCGCGTTGGGAATGGTTGCTTGCTAACTTAGACGCACCACTTGCCGACTATAAAGTCCGCTATGGCGCAGCCGTCCACGCCGCGCCCGAAGCCAAAGACAATGAAAGCTGCTTTATTGCCTTCCGCGATTTCCGCCTGCGCGTGTCTGTCAAAGCAGATGTAATGAAGCCGCTTTCTGAAATCTTCAGCGGCAAAACCGACACCAAAATTATCCAAGGCTTGGGCAAAATCCATGCCAAAACCGTACGCAGCCGCGTCTTCGTCGCCCTGCATATGCACGCCGGCGACGGTAACGTCCACACCAACATTCCGGTTAACTCAGACGATGCCGAGATGCTTCAGACGGCCTATCGTTCGGTCGAACGCATCATGAAAATCGCCCGTTCGCTCGGCGGCGTAATTTCCGGCGAACACGGCATTGGCATCACCAAGCTCGAATTTTTGACCGATGAAGATTTGCAACCGTTTTGGAACTACAAAAACCAAGTCGATCCGAAACATACCTTCAACCGTCACAAACTGATGAAAGGCTCGGACCTGCGCAACGCCTATACGCCGTCTTTCGAGCTTTTGGGGGCGGAATCTCTAATTATGGAAAAATCAGACCTCGGCACCATCGCCGATTCCGTCAAAGACTGTCTGCGCTGCGGCAAATGTAAACCTGTTTGCTCTACTCACGTTCCGCGTGCCAACCTGCTGTACAGCCCCCGAAACAAAATTCTCGGCGTAGGCTTGCTGACCGAAGCCTTCTTATACGAAGAACAAACCCGTCGCGGCGTTTCCGTCAAACATTTTGAAGAACTGATGGACATCGGCGACCACTGCACTGTGTGCCACCGCTGCGTTAAGCCTTGCCCTGTCAACATCGACTTCGGCGACGTTACCGTAGCCGTCCGCAACTACCTTGCCGATTCCGGCCACAAACGCTTTGCGCCTGCGGCTTCAATGGGCATGGCATTTTTGAACGCCACCGGCTCAAAAACCATCAAAGCCCTTCGCGCCGCCATGATACAGACCGGCTTCCCTGCGCAAAACTTTGCCTACAAAATCGGCAAGCTTCTTCCGATTGGCACTAAAAAGCAAAAAGCCGAACCGAAAGCCACCGTCGGTACCGCCTCAATCAAAGAACAGGTTATCCACTTCATCAACCGTCCTTTGCCGAAAAGCGTGCCTGCCAAAACTCCGCGCTCCATGCTGGGCATAGAAGACGACAAGAGCATCCCCATCATCCGTAATCCGGCTTCTCCGGAAGATGCCGAAGCCGTGTTCTACTTCCCAGGTTGCGGCTCTGAGCGTCTGTTCAGCCAAATCGGACTTGCCGTTCAAGCCATGCTCTGGCATGTCGGTGTACAAACCGTCCTGCCACCCAGCTATATGTGTTGCGGCTATCCGCAAGATGCTGGCGGCAATAGGGCCAAAGCCGAAGAAATGAGCACCAACAACCGCGTAGCTTTCCACCGTATGGCAAACACCCTCAACTACCTCGACATTAAAACCGTCGTCGTCAGTTGCGGTACCTGCTACGACCAACTGGAAAAATACCGTTTTGAGGAAATCTTCCCAGGCTGCCGTATCATCGATATCCACGAATATCTGCTTGAAAAAGGGGTGCAACTAAACGGCGTGAAAGGTCAGCAATACCTCTACCACGACCCTTGCCATACCCCAATCAAAACCATGAATGCCACCCAAATGGCCAGCAGCCTGATGGGACAGAAAGTCGTCTTAAGCGACCGCTGCTGCGGCGAGTCCGGTATGTTTGCCGTCAAACGGCCAGACATTGCCACTCAGGTCAAGTTCCGCAAACAAGAGGAAATTGAGAAAAACCTCAAAGAGCTGCCGCAGGGCGAACCTGTCAAAATGCTCACCTCCTGCCCAGCCTGCCTGCAAGGCCTGAGCCGCTATGCCGACGACAACAATATGCCTGCCGACTACATAGTCATTGAAATGGCGAAACACATCCTCGGCGAAAACTGGCTGGATGAGTTTGTGAAAAAAGCCAATAACGGCGGTGTAGAAAAAGTATTGCTCTAAGGACTTAGACAAAAACTTGTGGCTGTAATAAAGGCCGTCTGAAAATCTTTCAGACGGCCTTTTTATTCAAAAGAATCAAAATACAATAATCAAATCAAATACCTTTACAAAAGCAGTATTCAATAAAAAATAAAACCTGAGGCTTTTATCCCCCAGGTTTTATTTTCAAGTCTTATGCTTTTTCTTGCTGACGTTTTCTTTCTGCCATCATCTCATGCAATGTTTGCTTGGCAGGTTTCATCGGAACATGGTTATTGGTCCAGCTTAACTGCTTGCTTGGCGTCAATACACGGAATTTGGTAGCAGCCCAGCCGAATGCTCGATAAGCTTTACTGCCGCTGAAAATACCGTTAAACGTACGCCATGCCATTTGTTCGCCGAAAGTATGCGATGCACCTTGACCACGGATAGGATGTGGAACGGTTTCGGTTGGCGAACGTTGCGCTTCAACACGCAGACGTTGCATTTGTTCGGTAATCGGAATGCGTACCGGACAAACTTCGACACAGGCGCCGCACATGGTACACGCAGTCGGCAGATCGCGTGTCGCATCCAAACCTAACAAATGCGGAGAGATAATCTCGCCAATCGGGCCGGGATAAGTCGTACCGTAAGCCGCGCCACCGATACGGGTATAAACCGGACAGTGGTTCATACACGCACCGCAACGGATACATTGCAAGGTACGGCGCATTTGATCTTCGGCATATGCTTGGCTTCGGCCGTTATCAAGCAGTACCAAGTGCATTTCCTGCGGACCGTCCAGCTCTTCGCTACGGCGAGGGCCGGTAATCATATTGAAATAAGTGGTAATGTTCTGACCAATGGCGGAGCGTGGCAACAGGCTGTACAAAGGCGGAACATCCGACAGCTTCGCAACCACTTTTTCAATACCGGTAATGGCGATGTGCACAGGCGGTACAGTGGTACTCAAGCGGCCGTTGCCTTCGTTTTCGACCAGACACAAAGTGCCTGTTTCTGCAACGGCAAAGTTCACACCGCTCAAACCGACATCGGCAGTGCTATAAATATCACGCAAGGCTTTACGCGCAAATCCGGTCAGCTGGTCTACATCGTCTGTTAATGGAGTGCCAAGGTTTTGATGGAAAAGCTCGCTAACCTGCTCTTTGGTCTTGTGAATGGCAGGCATCACGATATGGGTTGGTTTCTCGCCAGCCATTTGAACGATAAACTCGCCCAAGTCGCTCTCAACTGCTTTGATGCCTTGGTCTTGCAGATAATGGTTCAGCTCAATCTCTTCGCTGACCATAGATTTGCCTTTCACCATCAGCTTGCCGTTTTTATCGGTAATGATGTTGTGAATGATTTGGCAGGCTTCGGCCGGTGTTTCCGCCCAGTGGACTTTAACGCCCAGCTTGGTCAGGTTTGCTTCTAATTGTTCCAATAATGCAGGTAATTTGGACAACGAACGTTGACGGACATGCTCACACAGGTCACGCAGGCTTTGCAGCTCTTCTTCATCTGTCAAAACAGCTTTGCGCTTGGTCATCAGCATATCCATCGCTGTGCGCAAGCTTTTACGCAGAGGCTTGTCTTGCAAAGAAATCGCGGCGTTTTGCTTGAATGTTTCCGGCTTCATATGGAATTTAATGGTTTGGGAACTCATGCTTTTTCCTCCAAATCGGCAGGGGAAATGTGATCAGGCAGAACGGCCAAAACCACCAAATCGCGCGGGCCGTGTGCACCATAGGCCAAAGTCAATTGAATATCGGCAGTCTTAGACGGGCCGGAAATCAAAATAACGTTGGTAGGCATGCCTTTTTCTACCAGTTTTTCGCCTTCAACAGCATTATGGAATTCGTTGTACATTTTGCTGGTGTCAAACAGGCAGAAATGCACGGGCGGTACCAAACTAAGACTGCGCGGCTCGACCGTGCTGGACTCCAGCATAATCGTACCGGTACGGGCAATACCACATTTAGAGCCGCTAAATCCGGCCTCAATATCTGCAAAGAATTCGTTTTTCCAGTCGTCGATTTTTCGCTCAAAACCGCGCGGTTCGATATCGGTATCGGCCAAAGCTGCACGGGCCAGCTGACCATGTTCTGTTTCCAATGGGAGCAGAATGTTTTTCAAGCCTTTGCCTTCGGCTGCTTGACGGAATACTTGCGGCCAGTTGGATTTGGTAACCCAATAGATTTCCGTTTTTACGGCACGCATGGCAGCCGCCCAATGTTTCAAACGCTCGACATCGTTTGCCCAAGAAACACCCATTTCACGGTAATAATCGAAAACCGGCGGCTCTTCCATCGGCAAGGCATCGGCTTTTTTCAGTTTCGCTAAAATATTTTCGCGCGCGCTCATGCTTTACCTCCGGTACGTTCCAACAGGAAAGATGCAATATGTTTCGGACGTGGCATATTGGGTTCGTCTTTGGCAATTTTGCCACCGATATTCATCATGCAGCCGCAGTCCGCGCTGATGATTTCAGTTGCGCCTGTTTCTTTCAGGGCTGCAACTTTGTCGGTTACCATCGCACCGGAAATATCAGCTTGTTTCACAGAGAATGTACCGCCAAAACCGCAGCACTCGCTTTCATGGTCGTGAACGATACGTTCAACATTTTCCATGCCGTCGATCAGCTGCCAGCCTGACAAATGTACATTCATCTCGCGACGCGCCGCGCAGGAAGTATGGACAGCCACTTTAACCGGCTCGCCTTTATCTTCAGGTTTGTAACCAATCGCCAGCAGGAAGTGGGTAAATTCAATGATACGGTTGGCGCAATCAATGGCTTTTTGTTCGTACTCGGTGCCTTTGAACAAAGTCGGCCAGTGGTGTTTCATCATGCCGCCGCAAGAACCAGAAGGCACGACAATAGGCCAATTTTCAGGGAATAAATCCAGTTGCGCTTTGGCAACATCAAAGGCTTCTTTAGGATGACCTGACGAATAGGCCGGTTGACCGCAGCAGCTTTGCTCCATCGGATAATGGATACGAATGCCCTGTTGTTCGATTAAAGTAATGGCATCCATGCCTGCTTCAGGCATGAAAAGGTCGAGAACGCAAGTACCGAAGAAATAAGCATCGGTTGGCTTGCTGTCGAATACAGTGATTTGTGGTGGTTTGATTGCGCTCATTTTTTAGAACGGGACAACCCGTTTTCTTGTGTAAAAATAAGATGGATACTTTAAGTAATTGCTTGTAATGGGTCAAGTCTAATTTTAAAAAATAATATTAAAAAAGCATGACAAACCAGACAAACACCTTTTCCTTATTAACTTGATAATCTACATAATAACCACTATCAATAAGAAAACTGATGGATTCATTTTTTAATGAATGAAGCTCGTACATTCTCTCTTTATTTAAAACACAATAACTGCCTCTTTATAGAATCTTGATTTACATCAGAAGTCATGAACTTAATCTCTATGACTCATTTTTAAACAAAATAAGCGACCCATTATGCTGTACATATGTTTCAGACGGCCATATTGGAATAAAAAGATGTCTAAGATAATAAAAATAAAAGTTTTTCTCACAAGACTCAGGCCGCCTGAAAGATAAGTTCGTCAAAAGGCCGCTTTCCATATGCTCAACCTTACTTTTAATCAAAATCAAACACTTGAAAAATCATCCTTCTTAACCTTGAAAACTCTATGCACACTCAAGCACTTCCAGTATCATTGAGACAGTCTCTTGACGCAAAATTACAGTCTTAGCCGCCCACAATCGGCATGAATTTGCAAAAGAAGTGAAACCAAGCTTCAAAACAATTTCACCTTAACTTCGGAGTAGGCATTATGTTGACCCAGACTCAACAGGTTGATTTGACCTTGCATCACCTTAAAGAGCGCACCCTATCGATTTATACCCCCGAACAGCGTGCAAGCATCGAGACATCTGAAGACTGGAAACAGTTTGACAGACGACTTGAAGAACACTTCCCAAAACTGATGCACGAGCTGGACAATGTTTACAACAACAACGAAGCCGTCCTCCCCATGCTGGAGCAACTGATTGCCCAAGCATGGCAAAGCTATTCCCAACGCAACTCATCCTTAAAAGACATCGATATTGCGCGCGAAAACGATCCCGATTGGATTTTGTCCAACAAACAGGTTGGCGGCGTGTGCTACGTCGATTTGTTCGCAGGCGATCTACAAGGCCTGAAAGCCAAAATTCCTTATTTCCAAGAATTGGGCCTGACCTATCTGCACCTGATGCCCCTGTTTAAATGTCCCGAAGGCAAAAGCGACGGCGGATATGCGGTCAGCAGCTACCGCGATATCAATCCGGCACTGGGTACAATAGACGACTTGCGCGATGTCATTGCCGCCTTGCACGAAGCAGGTATTTCCGCCGTTGTCGATTTCATCTTCAATCACACTTCTAACGAACACGAATGGGCAAAAGGCTGCGCCGCCGGTGATCCGCTCTACGACAACTTCTACTATATCTTCCCCGACCGCTGGATGCCCGACCAATACGACCGCACCCTGCGTGAAATCTTCCCCGACCAACACCCGGGCGGCTTCTCCCAACTGGAAGACGGACGCTGGGTATGGACAACATTCAACTCCTTCCAGTGGGACTTGAATTACAGCAATCCATGGGTATTCCGCACTATGGCAGGCGAAATGATGTTCCTTGCCAACTTGGGCGTTGATATTCTGCGCATGGATGCCGTTGCCTTTATTTGGAAGCAAATGGGCACAAGCTGCGAAAACCTGCCACAGGCACACGCTCTGATTCGCGCGTTTAACTCCGTAATGCGTATCGCAGCGCCAGCCGTGTTCTTCAAATCCGAAGCCATCGTCCATCCTGACCAAGTTGTCCAATACATCAGCCAAGACGAATGCCAAATCGGCTACAACCCTCTGCAAATGGCATTGCTGTGGAACACCCTCGCCACGCGCGAAGTCAACCTACTCCATCAAGCACTGACCTACCGCCACAACCTGCCCGACCACACAGCATGGGTCAACTACGTCCGCAGCCATGACGACATCGGCTGGACATTTGCCGATGAAGACGCATGGCAGTTCGGCATCCACGGCTACGACCACCGACAATTCCTCAACCGCTTCTTCGTCAACCATTTCGACGGCAGCTTCGCGCGCGGTGTACCGTTCCAATACAACCCAAGCACAGGCGACTGCCGTGTCAGCGGTACAGCCGCAGCATTGGTCGGCTTGGCACAAAACGATCCATATGCCGTTGACCGCATCAAACTTTTGTACAGCATTGCTTTGAGTACCGGCGGCCTGCCGCTGATTTACCTAGGCGACGAAGTCGGTACGCTCAATGACGATGACTGGTCGCAAGACAGCAACAAGAGTGACGACAGCCGCTGGGCACACCGTCCTCGTTATGATGAAGAGTTATATAACCAACGCCATGACGGCTCGACCACTGCCGGTCAAATCTTCCAAGGTTTGCGCCATATGATTTCCATCCGCCAAAGCAATCCGCGCTTTAATGGCGGCAGGCTGGTCACCTTCAACACCAACAACAAACACATCATCGGCTATATGCGCAACAACGCGCTTTTGGCATTCGGCAACTTCAGCGAACATGCGCAAACCATCAGTGCGCACACCCTGCAGGCCATGCCGTTTAAAGCGCACGATTTGATCAGCGGTCAAACCGTTTCTCTGAATCAGGATTTGGTCCTGCAACCCTATCAAGTCATGTGGCTTGAAATTGCATAAGCTGAATTTTTTATACATCATTCAAGGCCGTCTGAACAAATCAGCATTCAGACGGCCTTTTAAGGCATAAGATGTATTTTGTATTTTGGGCAGTTTCGCTTAGAATGCACGCTTTAATACCAAATGACACACTTAAAGTCAGGAGTAAAAATCCATGTTGAAAAAATTCGTACTCGGTACCATCGCTGCAGTAGTTTTGGCTGCTTGCGGCGGAGAAGGCAGCAACTCAGCTTCTTCTGCTCCGGCACAATCCGGTGCGGCCTCCGGCTCACTGATTGAGCGTATCAACAACAAAGGTACCATCACTGTCGGTACGGAAGGTACTTACGCACCATTCACCTATCACGACAAAGACGGCAAATTGACCGGCTATGATGTCGAAGTAACCCGCGCAGTTGCCGACAAACTGGGCATCAAAGTTGAATTTAAAGAAACACGTTGGGACTCCATGATGGCAGGTTTAAAAGCCGGCCGTTTTGACGTAGTCGCCAACCAAGTTGGCCTGACCAGCCCTGAGCGTCAAGCGACTTTTGACAAATCCGAACCTTACAGCTGGAGCGGTGCTGTATTGGTTGTACGCAAAGACAGCAACATCAAATCCATAGATGACATCAAAGGCGTGAAAACCGCACAATCCCTGACCAGTAACTATGGTGAAAAAGCCAAAGCTGCAGGCGCAGAACTCGTACCGGTAGATGGTTTGGCACAATCTCTGACCCTGATTGAACAAAAACGTGCCGACGCAACCCTGAACGACGAATTGGCAGTATTGGACTACCTGAAAAATAAACCTGATGCTGGTGTAAAAATCGTTTGGTCTGCCCCTGCTGATGAAAAAGTCGGCTCCGGCTTGATTGTCAATAAAGGCAATGATGAGGCATTGGCCAAATTCAGCACAGCCATGACTGAGCTGAAAGCCGACGGCACGCTGAAAAAGCTGGGCGAACAATTCTTCGGAAAAGACATCAGTGTTAAATAATTTTCTTGCTTCTCTGCCGTTTATGACGGAAACACGCGCTGATATGTTCATCAGCGCGTTTTGGCCTATGGTCAAAGCCTGCTTTATAGTATCTCTTCCTCTGGCGATTGCTTCTTTCGTTATCGGTATGATTATTGCCGTAGCCGTTGCTTTGGTAAGAATCATGCCACCAGGTGGAATTCTTCAAAAAATTCTACTTAAAGTGGTTGAATTCTATATTTCGGTCATTCGTGGAACACCGCTTTTAATACAACTAGCAGTGGTCTTCTACGGTCTGCCATCTGTTGGTATTTATATCGACCCGATTCCTGCCGCCATCATCGGCTTTTCGCTCAATGTCGGCTCATACGCTTCCGAAACCATACGCGCGGCAATTTTGTCCGTACCTAAAGGCCAATGGGAAGCCGGTTTCTCCATCGGTATGACCTATATGCAGACTTTCCACCGCATTGTCGCTCCGCAGGCATTCCGCGTTGCCGTACCGCCTTTGAGCAATGAATTTATCGGTTTATTCAAAAATACCTCGCTTGCAGCTGTTGTAACGGTAACTGAATTATTCCAAGTTACCCAACAGATTGCGAATCGCTCCTATGACTATCTACCGGTTTATATCGAAGCCGCATTGGTTTATTGGTGTTTCTGTAAAGTGCTGTTTTTGATTCAGGCGCGTTTGGAAAAACGTTTCGACCGTTATGTCGCCAAATAAGGAGTTGTCATGATTAAAATCCGCAATATCCATAAGACCTTTGGCGAAAATACCATTTTGCGCGGCATCGATTTGGATGTCGGCAAAGGACAGGTGGTGGTTATCCTAGGCCCGTCCGGATCAGGCAAAACCACGTTTTTACGCTGTTTAAACGCTTTAGAAATGCCTGAACAAGGTCAGATCGAGTTTGACAATGCGCAGCCGTTAAGCATCGATTTTTCCAAAAAACCAAGCAAACATGATATTTTGGCACTGCGCCGCAAATCCGGCATGGTGTTCCAACAATACAACCTCTTTCCTCACAAAACTGCGTTGGAAAACGTCATGGAAGGGCCGGTTGCCGTACAAGGCAAGCCTGTCGCTCAAGCGCGTGAAGAGGCTGTCAAATTGCTTGAAAAAGTCGGTTTGGGCGATAAGATTGACCTCTACCCCTACCAGCTTTCCGGCGGTCAACAGCAGCGCGTCGGCATTGCCCGCGCATTGGCGATTCAGCCTGAACTGATGCTGTTTGACGAGCCGACTTCCGCGCTCGACCCTGAATTGGTACAAGATGTTTTGGATACCATGAAGGAATTGGCACAAGAAGGCTGGACCATGGTTGTCGTTACGCATGAAATCAAATTCGCCTTGGAAGTGGCAACCACCGTTGTCGTGATGGACGGCGGCGTTATTGTCGAACAAGGCAGCCCGCAAGATTTGTTCAATCATCCCAAACATGAGCGGACACAAAAATTCCTGCGCCAAATCCGTGCAGACAATGCCGATCTTCAAATTTAATTGAAACGACAGACAATTTGAAAGCATTTCCGACCGTCATTTCATAAAGGCCGTCTGAATAAGTGAAATAGAAATCGTTGATTTCGTTTTCATACTTGTTCAGACGGCCTTTTATATATCTTTTCAGGTAAAATAACGCCTTTCGTTTTACTCATCCCCTTGCCTGCCATCATGATAGAAATTAAAAAACTCACCTTACAACGCGGTTTGAAAGTCCTGCTCGATAAAGCCGATGCCGTAATCAACCCTGGCCAACGCGTTGGTTTAATCGGTAAAAACGGTACGGGCAAATCCAGCCTGTTTGCGCTAATAAAAGGTGAAATCACTCAAGATGGCGGCGAAATCCTTATTCCCAAAACATGGCGCCTTGCTTCCGTCTCTCAAGAAACGCCTGATTTAGATATTTCCGCTTTAGACTACGTTTTACAAGGCGATGCCGAATTGCAGGCTTTTCAGACGGCCTTGGCTCAAGCAGAAGCGCAAAACGACGGCATGAAGCAAGCCGAATATCACGCCAAACTTGAAGAAATCGATGCCTACACTGCTCCGGCACGTGCCGCCAAACTGCTTAACGGCTTAGGTTTTGCACAAGAAGAACATACGCGCCCCGTCAAATCCTTCTCCGGCGGCTGGCGTATGCGCCTCAACCTTGCCCAAGCGCTGATTTGTCGTGCCGATTTGTTGCTTTTGGACGAACCGACCAACCACTTGGATTTAGAAACCGTGTTATGGCTGGAAAACCATCTCGCTTCCCTGCCCTGTACGCAAATCATCATCTCCCATGACCGTGACTTCTTGAATGCCACCACAACGCACACCATCGAGCTGTCGCAACAAAAACTGACCCAATACGGCGGCAATTACGATTTCTATCAAGCCGAACGCGCCCAACGTCTGGCGCAACAACAAGCCGCCTACGTCAAACAGCAGGCGCAAATCAAACATCTGCAATCCTTTATCGACCGTTTCAAAGCCAAAGCCACAAAGGCCGTACAAGCCCAAAGCCGCATGAAGGCATTAGCCAAACTTGAGCGCATCGCTCCTGCGCATTTGGATAGCGAGTTTTCCTTTGAGTTTGCCAATCCGACCCATCTGCCTAATCCATTATTGAAACTCGACCATGCCGACTTGGGTTATGGCGACAATACCGTTTTACACGATATCACCTTGTCTTTGGAAAGCGGCGCACGTTACGGCCTATTGGGCGTTAACGGCAGCGGTAAATCTACATTTATCAAAGCATTGGCAGGAAAAATCGATTTACTTTCCGGCAGCATCGTACGCTCCGAGAAGCTCAATATCGGCTATTTTGCCCAACACCAACTAGACACATTGCGCGCCGATCAAAGTCCGGTTTGGCATATCCAGCAGCTTTCGCCCGAAGTCCGCGAACAGGAAATCCGTAACTTTTTAGGCGGTTTCAACTTTATCGGCGATATGGCGGTTCAAAAGACCGAGCCCTTTTCTGGCGGCGAAAAAGCGCGGCTCGCCCTTGCCATGATTATCTGGCAAAAACCTAATCTGCTGCTGCTTGACGAACCGACCAACCACCTAGACTTGGATATGCGCCACGCCCTGACACTTGCTCTGCAAAGTTTCCAAGGCGCATTGATTGTCGTATCACACGACCGCAGCCTGCTTGAAGCGACTACCGACAGCTTCCTATTGATTGACAAAGGCCGTCTGAACAACTTCGACGGCGATTTGAACGACTACCGTCAATGGCGGTTGGCACAAGAAAACGCCGCAGCAGCCCCCGCCGCATCTGCACAAAGCCAAAGCCGCAAGGACACCAAGCGTATCGAGGCACAAATCCGTCAGGAAAAAGCCAAACGCAGCAAACCGATTCAGCAGAAAATCGACAAAGCCGAAAAAGAAATCACGCGATTGACTGATATTCAGACGGCCTGTGAAGCATTTTTGGCACAAGAATCTGCTTATTCAGAAGAAAATAAACCCAAATTGCAAGAGACACTCGCACAATTAACAGAAACTAAAGTAAAATTAACGCAACTGGAAGAAAACTGGCTGCAATGGCAGGAAGAGCTTGAGCAAATCCAAGTGGATGTCGAAGCCGAGTTTTCCCAATAAAAATAGAGCCATCAGGCCGTCTGAAATAAAACACAATACGGAAAAACATGACTTCAACCATCAAACAAGCCGGATACTTCCTCGTATCCTCTTTCGTCTTGGGCATTTCTCTTCACGCAGCCGCCGCAGTTTATTCCTGCGGCAACGGCAGCTATACTTCCGAACCCAAATCCTCCTGCGCACAGGCACAATTGCCTAAAATCAGCGGCCATCAAGGCAGCGGTTACCACCTCAACATCCGCAGCCTCAATGCCTCTAATGAACGCGCAAGTGCAAAGCCTAAGAAAAAGGCACGCGCGGAAAAATCCGATAAACAAGAGAAAAAAGCCGACAAACCGAGCAAAAACAAAAACGGTACAAAAGCTAAAAAACAGCAGCCCATGCCGTCTGAACAAGAATAAAATGCTCAACTGCAACGAATCGGCCCTACCTGAATCATGAAAAAATATCTGCTTACCCTATCCCTGCTGCTTGCCGTTTTCAACAGCCAAGCCCACGCCGCAAAAATCTACACCTGTGAAGTCAACGGCTCGATTGTCTATACCTCGCGCCCAAGCGGCAACTGCCAGGCCGTCAACGATTTGCCGATTGTCGGCAAATACAGCAGCAGCGGATACGACGCCCCGGTTAACGATGCGCCCACACTCAACGCACCGACATCACAAACGGCTCCGGCAAAAAGCAAAAACACAGCGGCAAAATCCAACCATAAGGCAATACCCAAACCTGCCCCTATCCGCACTGCTTCTGAAACGGCTCCTCCTCCGGTTCCAAAATCCTCCGGTGTCAACAGTCGCCGCTCTATTCTGGAAACCGAGTTATCCAATGAACGCGCGGCTTTGGCCGATGCCAAAAAGCAACTGAGCCAAGCGCGGACAGCCAAAGGTGGCAGCGTCAATCAACAGGCCATCAGTACGCTGCAAGGTGCGGTTTTGGATAGAGAGAAAAACATTCAAGCCCTCCAGCGCGAACTGGGCAGAATGTAAGTCCAAATCAATCAAAACATCAGGCCTTCTGAATAGGTGGAAACGAAATCCAAAATTTTCGTCATGCCAAACAGACGGCCTGAATCCTATAATGATTACGCCCGTTTCAATTTCTTGTGCCTAGTAAATACGGTATAATTTGCCCTTTACGCACATTACCTCCGGTCTTTTCAGACGGCCTTTATCTCATGACTGCAAAATCTTCTAAAACCCAAACAAAAAAACGCGTCTCTACCAAACCGGCAGCCAAACCGACCACACGCAAATCCACCAAAGCACAAACTCAAGCCGACAATAAAGTCTCCCAACGCCTCAAGGCCGCCAAAGAGCTGCAAAAAAACGAAGAAAAAAAAGCGCGTCCCGAGCATGTCGTCAACTTGATTAATGATGCTTTATGGCTGTTTGGCTTGGTTATCACCATTTATCTGGCCATTTCCCTGGCCAGCTTCAGCATGGACGACCCTGCATGGTCGCGCAGCGTTCCCAAAAGCAACGATGTCGCCAACCTCGGCGGCCTCTTTGGCTCCTATCTTTCCGATGTCGGATATTATCTGTTCGGCCTATCGTTTTGGTGGTGGATAGCTGCCTCTTGCGTTTTCCTCTACAAAAATTTCCGCCCCATGAAAAAGCAGGAAAACCACAAGCCCTACAATCACGGCGTAGCCGCTTTGGCATTGTTTCTCCTGCTGGTGTGCAGCCCGATTATCGAACATTTCCTGTTTGACAATGCATTGAGCGAATCCCTTCCCGTCGGTGCAGGCGGCTTGGTCGGCTTGCTGGCGGGTTCAGGCTTGGCTTGGCTGTTGGGTAAGTCGGGCAGTCTGTTGATTATGCTGGTGATGTTGCTTTTATCCATTTCCCTGCTGGCTCAGGTGTCATGGTTGGAAGTCATGGCCAAATCCGGCAGCCATATGGGTGGTCTGTTTGGCAACCTGATGAAAAAACTGTCTCAGTTCCGAAATAAAAAAGAAGATGTCTGCTCCGAAGCTTTGGAAACCCAAAATACGCGCCGCATGGTTAAAGAAGCCAAAACCATTACCGCCACTCCGGTGGCTCCGTTGGCAGGTAGCAGCAGCAACCGTAAAACCGTTGCCGTATCCGTTGCGCCGCCCCCTAAAATCCAAACTTCCCTGTTTGACGATACTGAACCTAAAAACAACGGCGAATACCACAAACCCAACATGAACCTGTTGCGTATGCCGTCTGAAGAACCGGTTGCCGTCAATCCAGATGAATTACAACAGACCGCAGAATTAATCGAGGCCAAGCTGGCTGAATTTGGCATCGGCGTACAGGTTGTTTCCGCCACTTCCGGCCCCGTGATTACCCGCTACGAAATCGAACCGGCACAAGGTGTCAAAGGCAGCCAAATTGTCGCGCTATCCAAAGATTTGGCGCGCTCGATGTCTCTGCAAGCGGTACGTATCGTAGAAACCATTGCCGGTAAAAACACCATGGGCATTGAATTGCCCAATGAGAAACGCCAAGACGTGATGTTGAGCGAAATCCTCTCTTCACCCGTGTTTACCGACGCCAAATCCAAACTGACCGTTGCCTTGGGTAAAGATATTGCAGGTACGCCCGTTGTCGGCGACTTGGCAAAAATGCCGCATCTTTTGGTTGCAGGTATGACCGGATCGGGTAAATCCGTCGGTGTGAACGGCATGATTATGTCCATGCTCTTCAAAGCCACGCCTGACGAAGTCCGCTTCATTATGATTGACCCGAAAATGCTGGAATTGAGCATTTACGACGGCATTCCGCATCTGCTCTGTCCGGTTGTGACCGATATGCGCGAGGCAGGACAAGCGTTGAACTGGTGCGTTGCCGAAATGGAAAAACGTTATCGCCTGCTTTCTCATGCCGGCGTGCGTAATTTGGACGGCTTCAACCAAAAAGTCGAACAAGCCAAAGCAGCAGGCAAACCATTACTCAATCCGTTCAGCTTAAATCCTGACGATCCTGAGCCTCTGGAAAAACTGCCGTTGATTGTGGTCGTTATCGATGAGTTGGCTGACTTGATGATGACCGAACGCAAATCCGTTGAGCAGCAAATCGCACGTCTTGCCCAAAAAGCGCGTGCGGCAGGCATTCACATGATTGTCGCCACCCAGCGCCCGAGTGTCGACGTGGTTACCGGCCTGATTAAAGCCAACATTCCGACACGCATGGCCTTTACCGTACAAAGCAAAATCGACAGCCGCACCATTCTTGACCAAATGGGTGCAGACGAATTGCTCAAATACGGCGACTCGTTATTCCTGCAACCGGGCAGCGCGGAACCGACACGCCTGCAAGGTGCCTTTGTTTCCGATGATGAAGTGCATCAGGTCGTCAATTTCGTCAAAGAACAGGCTCCAACCAATTATGTGGAAGGCCTGCTCAGTGGCGAAGCGGCCATCGAAACCACCAATATTGTCAATCCGAACGCAAACAGCGATGAGTTATTCGATCAAGCCGTTGCCTTCGTATTGGAAAGCCGGAAAACTTCCATTTCCGCACTGCAACGCCAATTACGCATCGGCTACAACCGTGCCGCCAATTTAGTAGATGCGCTTGAAAATGCCGGTGTTCTCTCTCCTGCAGACATCAACGGCAGCCGACGGATTCTGGCGCAAAAAGACCAGCTGTAAAAAACAACAATATCGAAACACAAAGGCCGTCTGAAAAGAATTTCCTACTTTTCAGACGGCCTTTTTATGTTATTCGTGAAACATTGTGTTAT
>NZ_JBQCTZ010000007.1:0-48670 GCF_051963715.1 Neisseria sp. P0001.S005
GCGACACATACCGTTGTTCGTGGTGATACCGTTTACAACATCTCCAAACGCTACAACATTACCCAAGACAATCTGCGTGCATGGAATAACCTGGCCGACAACACCATCAGCATTGGTCAAACCCTGCGCGTAAAACCTGAAGGCTACGTTGCACCGGCAGCTTCTACAAGCAAACCTTCTACTCCAACAACTACAACCACTGCTCCTGCTCCAAGCACACCTGCCAATACACCAACCGTGTCTACCGGCAGCAGTCGCAACGTCAGCGGCATTATATGGCAGCGTCCTACTACCGGTAACGTTATCGCCAACTTCGGCGGCAGCAACAAAGGCGTGGATATCGCCGGTACGCAAGGCCAGCCTGTTGTTGCAGCGGCAGACGGTAAAGTCGTTTACGCAGGCTCAGGCTTGCGCGGTTACGGCAATTTGGTCATCATCCAACACAACTCCTCATTCTTGAGCGCATACGGCCACAACCAACGCCTGCTGGTTAATGAAAACCAAACCGTTAAACGCGGTCAAACCATTGCGCACATGGGTAATACCGATGCATCTCGTACCCAGTTGCACTTTGAAATCCGTCAAAACGGTAAACCGGTCAATCCAGCAAATTATGTTGCCTTCTAAGCTGATTCAAGCAACCTAATTTCAATTCAATCCCTGCCTAAATGTCATTTAGGTAGGGATTGTTTGTACCGGTTTCCCATGAAATTTCATCTTCCCTTTCTTTATACTCTGCTATTGGGCGGTTGCGCCGCGTTTTTGCCATCATTGGACGAACGCACCCAAAGCAGTTATCTTGACATACCTGCAACACCGCGGCTGGACAGCGCATTAGGCATTCCTTCTACGTCCTCCAAGACCGATGTTTCCCATATCTATCTGCTGAACGATGCCCATGAAGCCTTTGTCGCCCGTGCAGCCCTGATTGAATCCGCCGACCATACCCTCGATTTGCAATACTATATCTGGCACAACGATATCTCCGGCAAGCTTCTGTTCAACCTGATTCATCGCGCGGCCGAACGCGGCGTCCGTGTGCGTTTGCTTCTGGACGACAACAACACCAACGGCATGGATGATCTCCTGCTGGCACTCGACAATCATCCCAATATCGAAGTACGTCTGTTTAACCCCTTTATTTTCAGAAAATGGCGTGCACTCGGCTATGTTGCCGACTTTCCACGACTTAACCGACGAATGCACAACAAATCGTTTACCGCCGACAACCGTGCCACCATTTTGGGCGGACGCAATATCGGCGACGAATATTTTAAGGTTAACGACGATACCATCTTTGCCGACCTCGATATCCTCGCCACAGGCCGCGTGGTAACCGAAGTATCCCAAGACTTCGACCGCTACTGGGCAAGCCACTCCGCCTATAACGCAACCAGCATCATCAAACGGGGAAATCTGCAAAAAGGATTGGCAGAGCTCAATTACACCGACCAAGATAAAAACCAAACGCTCATCCGCTATCGTCAAAGCATCGAACACTCCAACCTCTATCAAAAAATGCAGAGCAACCTTATGGAGTGGCAAAGCGTCAGCACACGCCTGATCAGCGATGACCCGGCCAAAGGCTTAGACCGCGACCGGCACAAACCGCCTATTTCCGAACGCCTGCAAGACGCCCTCAAGCAACCCGAAAAAAGCGTTTATCTTGTCTCCCCTTATTTTGTACCCACAAAATCGGGCGTTAAAGCCATAGAAAAACTGATTCATAACGGCGTGGATGTTACCGTCCTGACCAATTCCCTCCAGGCGACCGACGTTGCCGCCGTCCATTCCGGCTACGTTAAATACCGCAAGCCTTTGCTTAAAGCCGGGGTCAAACTTTACGAACTCCAGCCCAACCATGCCGTCCCGACCACTAAAGACCGCGGCTTGACCGGTAGCTCTGCCACCAGCTTGCATGCCAAAACATTCATCGTGGACGAGAAACGCATTTTCATCGGCTCATTCAACCTCGACCCACGCTCCGCACGCCTCAATACCGAAATGGGCGTCGTCATCGAAAGCCCCGAAATCGCAGGCCAAATGCAGCGCACCCTCGTTACGACCACCCCAAGCTACGCCTATCAGGTAACGCTTGGCAATTACAACAAACTATACTGGTATGACCCAAGCGAAAAACGAACTTACGCACACGAGCCCGAAGCCAAGTTCTGGAAACGGATTACTTCAAAAATCCTGTCTATCCTGCCCATAGAAGGATTATTATAGAGGCCGTCTGAAAACGGAAATCATGCGGCCGGAGGAATTCACCATGTTTCGACTCATCTGCAAAACCCTATTTGTTTGTACCACCGGTCTATTGTTGGCCTCCTGCGGCACTACCGGCAAACACAAATCCCACAAGCCGCAAACAACCGCCAGAAAAGTCCAACCTGTCCGCATTTCCCATATCGACCGCACCCAAGGTTCGCAGGAATTGATGCTTCACAGCCTAGGCCTGATCGGCACACCCTACAAATGGGGCGGCAGCACCACATCCACAGGCTTTGACTGCAGCGGCATGATCCAATTCGTCTATAAAAACGCCCTCAACGTCAATCTGCCACGCACCGCGCGCGATATGGCCGCAGCCAGCCGAAAAATTCCCGACGGCAAATTGAAAGCCGGCGATCTTGTCTTTTTCAATACCGGCGGCGCACACAAATACTCCCATGTCGGCCTCTACATCGGCAACGGCGAATTTATCCACGCCCCCAGCAGCGGCAAAACCATCAAAACCGAAAAACTTTCCACTCCGTTCTACGCCAAAAACTATTTGGGCGCACATACCTTTTTTACTGAATAAATCAAGGCCGTCTGAAAGGTTTTGCCCCGTCATTTTGAAAGTAAAAACCATCAAGGATATATCATGCACACAGAATCCGTTCTAACCCTCCTCAAAACCCTGCAAAACCAAATCTGCGCCGCGCTGGAGCAAGAAGATGGCGAAGCCAAATTTGTGCATGAAGCATGGACTGGGAAGCTGGGCATCGGCGAAACCCGCGTATTGAAAAACGGCGCAGTATTCGAGCAGGCCGGTGTGAATTTTTCGCATGTAAAGGGAACAAAAATGCCGGCTTCTGCTACGGCCCATCGTCCGGAATTGGCAGGCGCGGCGTTTGAAGCCATGGGCGTGTCGCTGGTCATTCATCCGAAAAATCCTTATGTTCCGACCAGCCATGCCAATGTGCGCTTTTTTATTGCCTATCCTGAAAATGCCGAGCCGGTTTGGTGGTTTGGCGGCGGCTTTGATTTGACGCCCTTTTATCCTTTTGAAGAAGATATCGTACATTGGCACACAGTGGCGCGGGACGTATGCGCGCCATTTGGCGAATCGGTTTATCCTGAATTCAAACAATGGTGTGACGAATATTTCTATTTGAAACACCGTAACGAAACACGCGGCGTGGGCGGCCTGTTTTTTGACGATTTAAACCGCTGGGATTTCGATACCTGCTTGAACTTTATCAAGGCAGTCGGGGAAGGCTATATCGCAGCGTATCTGCCGATTGTGGCAAAACGCAAAAATACGCCTTATGGAGAACGTGAACGCGATTTCCAACTCTACCGTCGCGGACGTTATGTGGAATTTAACTTGGTTTGGGACAGAGGTACGCTGTTCGGCCTGCAAAGCGGCGGCCGCACGGAAAGCATTTTGATGTCCATGCCGCCTTTGGTACGCTTTGAGTATCAATATGCACCGGAAGAAGGTTCTCCAGAAGCTGCATTAAATCAATTTTTAGTAGCGCGAGACTGGCTGAAAGAATTCGGAAAATAATATCCGTTTGCAATACAGGCCGTCTGAAAAGCTGTTTTAAATCATAAATCCTGCTTTTTCAGACGGCCTTTGCTTCAATTGCTTTGAATTTGCATACCTTTGCCTATTGCGCTGTTTCATCTCTATAGAGTTTTTGAGACAATGCGCCCATATAAAAATCACCTCACAAACCACACTAAAAAGGAATAATCGGTGAAACGCATTTTCTTATTTATTGCAACCAATATCGCAGTTTTGGTTGTCATCCGTGTTATTTTGGCCATATTGGGCATCAACAGCACCGACCAAGTCGGTAGCCTGTTGGCTTATTCCGCCGTCGTAGGCTTCAGCGGCTCGATTGTCTCCCTGCTGATGTCGAAAACCATCGCCAAACATTCGGTCGGCGCCGTCGTCATCGACCACCCACAAAGCGAAGAAGAAGCTTGGCTGTTGGCAACTGTTGAAGCGCAAGCCCGTCAATGGAATCTGAAAACGCCGGAAGTAGCCATTTACGACTCTCCTGAGCCTAACGCCTTTGCAACCGGCGCAACCAAAAACAGCTCGCTCGTCGCCGTCAGCACCGGCCTGCTCGATCACATGACCCGCGATGAAGTCGAAGCCGTTTTAGCGCATGAAATGGCGCACGTCGGCAACGGTGATATGGTAACGCTAACGCTGATTCAAGGTATTGTGAATACTTTTGTCGTCTTCTTGGCGCGTATCGTTTCCAGCATGGTGGCGCGCAACAATGACGGCAGCACTTCGCAAGGTACATATTTCATGGTCAGCATGGTATTGCAGATCGTATTCGGCTTCCTCGCCAGCATCATCGTGATGTGGTTCAGCCGCCAACGTGAATACCGCGCCGATGCGGGTGCTGCAAAACTGGTGGGCGCGCCGAAAATGATTGCCGCCCTGCAACGCTTAAAAGGCAGCACCAGCGATCTGCCGCAAACCATGACCGCAATGGGCATTGCCAGTGAAGCCAAAGATTCTTGGTTCAGCACCCATCCTTCTTTGGATAACCGCATCAACCGTTTGAAAAACCGCTAATCGAAAACATCAAGGCCGTCTGAAACATCCATTTCAGACGGCCTTTTTTTTATTTCTTCATCAAAGCACGCTTGATGATAATCATCCAGTCTTTCTTATCCAACAGCGGCCGCTGGTTAAACACGTCATATTTGCAACCGCCCAACTTCTGCAAAATCAACTGGCCGCCGACAATAATCATGCGCAGCTCAAAACCGATTCGTCCTTTGAGGGTTTTGCCCAACGGCGAGCCTGCCTTCAGCATTTGAAAAGCACGTTGACACTCATGCGCCATCAGTCGTTGAAAAGCAAAGTCGGCTTTGCCGGCCGCAATCTGCTCTTCGCTGACTTTGAACTTCTGCAAATCTTCTTGAGGGATGTACACGCGCCCTTTCTGCCAATCTACCGCCACGTCCTGCCAGAAATTAATCAGCTGCAAGGCAGTGCAAATGCCGTCGCTTTGCGCCATGCTCACTTCATCAGTTTGCCCGTACAAATGCAGCATAATGCGCCCCACCGGATTGGCGGACAAGCGGCAATAGGCAATCAATTCGCCAAAGTTTTCGTAACGGGTTTTGACCACATCCTGACTGAACGCCGCCAGCAAATCATAAAACGGCTGCAACGGTAATTGAAACGGCTCAATCGCTTCGTTGTACAAACGCTGCATTAAAGCCGTTTGCGATTTCCCGCCTTGTGCAATGCGGTCTAACTCTGCCTTCAGCTCGTCCAGTTGGCGCAGGCGTTCGGCTGCTTCGGCATTGCCTTCGTCGGCAATATCGTCCGCCGTCCGTGCAAAAGCGTAAACGGCGTGAACCGGCTTGCGCAAACGGCGCGGCAGCACAATGGAGCCGACAGGGAAGTTTTCGTAATGATTGACTGACATGGGAAATCCGAAAATTTAAAATAAAATGTTTTTGCTGACAGGCCGTCTGAAATTCAGACGGCCTTACGTTTGGCCGCAAAGAAATCCTGCAATACGCTTTGGCATTCTTCTGCCAATATGCCGCCCAAAATTGCGGTATGCTTGTTCAGACGTTTGTCGGCAAACAAATCGACCACACTGCCTGCCGCGCCGGTTTTGGCTTCGGCCGCACCATAAATCACGCGCCTGACCCGTGCCTGTATCAAGGCAGAGGCGCACATGGTGCAAGGTTCTAAGGTGATGTACACGTCGCAATTTTCCAAGCGGTAGTTTTGTAAAGCTTTGCCTGCGGTGGCAAGCGCGTTGATTTCGGCATGGTGGCTGACATTGTGGTCGCCAATGCAGGTATTGTGTGCTGCTGCGATTGCCTTGCCTTGATATACGATGACTGCGCCAACGGGCACTTCGCCCAATGCCGCCGATTGTCTGGCCTGTTCTATTGCCAGCCGCATAAAGGCTTCCATATCACTTTGTGAAGGGAAAACGGCAATAGGCGGATGGTTTTTCAAAGCCTCGCCCAGCTCCGTCTTTCTCTCCTCGGAAATATGCTGGACATCCACACCTGAAACCAGCGCAGCCAGTTGCCACAAGGTGCTTTTGGTTACGGTCAAACCCGACGCTTTCAGCAATAGAAACGCGCGGACTGCGCCGATTTTTTGCAAATCTTCCAGTGTGTAAATACCTAATTCTTTTAATGCAGCCAATGTTTTAGGCGCAAGTGGTGGCGTGGTCAGCATGGATTATTCCTGAAAATGCCGACGCGCCAAGGCTAAGGCCGTCTGAACATAATTGCTGTCTGCGTAAGGGTCTAACGTGTGCGCCAAAGGAATTTTTCGCAACCAGGTCAACTGGCGTTTGGCAAGCTGGCGCGTGGCGACAATTCCTTTTTCGACAAAGGTATCATAATCGGTTTCGCCCTCGAGATAATCCCAAGCCTGACGGTAGCCCACGCAGCGCATAGACGGCATATCGGCATGCAGCTGCGGATAATCGCGGCGTAAGCCGTGCATTTCATCGAGAAAACCGTGTTCCAGCATATTTAAAAAGCGTTTTTCGATTTGGCGGTGTAACAAATGACGGTCTTCAGGAATCAAGGCAACCGTGCATAAATCCAATAAAGGCGCAGCCTGCTTCTGCTCTATGAAATGTTCGCTCAAAGGCTTGCCGGTCAAAAGATAGACTTCCAAAGCGCGCTCAATACGCTGGCTGTCATTGGCTTTCAGACGGCCTGCCGTAATCGGGTCAACTTCCTGCAAACGGCGATACAGGCCTGCCAGACCGTGTTCGTTCTTTTCCGCCTGAAGCTGTGCGCGCACCGCCGCATCCGCGCCGGGTAAATCGTTCAAACCTTCCGTCAGCGCGTGGAAATACATCATCGTGCCGCCGACAATCAGCGGATAGCGACCGCGCGCATGTATTTCGTTCACCAAGCGCACGCAGTCGCCGACAAAATCCGCCGCGCTGTAACTTTCCAGCGGCGAGATAATATCAATCAAATGATGCGGTACAGCGGCAAGCTCTTCGGCAGTCGGCTTGGCTGTACCGATGTCCATGCCGCGATACACCAGCGCGGAATCCAAACTGATGATTTCCACCGGCAGCGATTGGGCAATATTTAAGGCCAGTGCGGTTTTACCGCCGGCGGTCGGGCCGAGTACGGCGAAGGCTTTGGGCGCGTTCATAAGAAAACGGAAAAATTAAAAATGCGATTATAGCAAACCCGGGCAGACCATATTTCAGGCCGTCTGAAACATTTGCCCTACATTATCAAAAGCGTTACACTTGCTGCGCCGTTTCAGACGGCCTTTTATATTGATTTCAAACCTGCTGCTGCCGTCATTGCGCCGGCAGTCAAGCCGTCAGCGACACTGCGCCGCTGTAAACACGAAAGAACACACTATGACCGTATCTCCCGTAGCCTTGCGCCGTCAAACCGAGCGCAAGCCGCATCCGACTGCGCGTTATTGGAAAAAATGCGATGTCGAGGCTTTGTTTGGACTGCCTTTCCTCGACCTCGTTTTCCAAGCCGCCGAAATCCACCGCCAAAACTTCAATCCGCGCGAAATCCAACTTTCCACCCTGCTCTCCATCAAAACCGGCGGTTGCCCCGAAGACTGCGCCTACTGCCCGCAATCGGCACACCACAACACCAATCTGGGCAAAGAGCAAATGATGGATGTGGACGAAATCGTCGAAAAAGCCAAAATTGCCCAATCTCGCGGCGCCAGCCGTTTCTGCATGGGCGCGGCATGGCGCGGCCCCAAACCTAAAGACGTAGCTGTTGTTTCCGAAATCATCAGCGCGGTGAAAGGCTTGGGCATGGAAGTGTGCGGCACCTTCGGCATGCTCGAGGACGGCATGGCTGAAGACTTTAAAAAAGCCGGTTTGGACTACTACAACCACAACCTCGACACCGACCCCGAACGCTACAACGACATCATTCACACGCGAAAACACGAAGACCGCATGGATACTTTGGGCAAAGTCCGCAATGCCGGTTTGAAAGTCTGCTGCGGCGGCATCGTCGGCATGAACGAAACCCGCGCCGAACGCGCAGGCCTGATTGCCAGCCTTGCCAACCTCGACCCGCAGCCTGAAAGTGTGCCGATCAACCAGTTGGTTAAAGTAGAAGGCACGCCGCTGGCCGATGCCGAAGATTTGGACTGGACGGAATTTGTCCGCACCATCGCTGTGGCACGGATTACTATGCCGCACAGCTACGTCCGCCTGTCCGCAGGCCGCAGCAATATGCCGGAATCCATGCAGGCCATGTGTTTCATGGCTGGCGCAAACTCGATTTTCTACGGCGACAAGCTACTGACTACGGGCAATCCGGACGAAGACGGCGACCGCCTGCTGATGGAAAAATTGAATTTGTATCCGCTTCGCTTTGAATTGGAAGAAGAATACAAAGCCGCGCAGGAAACGCCTAAAATCAAAGTCGACTATTAACCGCCATCATAAAAGGCCGTCTGAAACTTTTTCAGACGGCCTTTTATCGTTATTCAACATCAAAACTTTCAATCTTCCGTATCCATTCTTCCTTTTCCGCCTCGCTCAAAAACGAAGCGCGGAACGAATTGGCGCACAAGGTTTTGATTTCTTCCGCACTCAAATCTAAAGCCTCGGCAAGCGCTTCAAAATTGCGGTTCATATAGCCGCCGAAATACGCTGGATCATCGGAATTGACGGTTACCAACACGCCGCGTTGCAACATACGGCTCAAATTGTGTTTTGCCATTTCAGGGAACACTTTTAATTTCAAATTGCTCAACGGGCAAACGGTCAACGGCATTTGCTCTGCAATCAAACGCGCCATCAATGCCTCATCTTCTTCCGCCCGTACGCCATGATCGATACGGCGGACATGCAGCAAGTCCAAAGCCTCGTAAACATATTCCGGTGGGCCTTCTTCTCCGGCATGCGCCACCGTCAACAAACCCTCCGCCCGCGCCTGCGCAAACACGCGCTCAAACTTGGACGGCGGATGCCCCAGTTCGCTCGAATCCAAGCCTACGCCGATGATGTGTTCTTTATAAGGCAAAGCCTGATTTAAGGTTTCAAATGCGCTTTCTTCCGACAAATGACGCAAAAAACACATAATCAAACACGTACTTATGCCCCATTGCTGCCCGGCTTCACGGCAGGCGCGAACAATGCCGTTCATCACGGTTTCAAACGCCACGCCACGCGCAGTATGGGTTTGCGGATCAAAAAATATTTCCGTATGCACGACATTGTCTTCGCGGCAACGCTCAAGATACGCGCGGGTCAAATCGTAAAAATCCGCCTCGTGCAACAAGACACCGGCACCGGCATAATAAATATCCAAAAACGACTGCAAATTGTGGAAATCATAAGCCTGCCGTACCGCATCGACATTTTCATAAGGAATCGCTATGTGGTTGCGCTTGGCGATTTCAAACATCAGCTCCGGCTCG
The DNA here is from genome assembly GCF_051963715.1 of Neisseria sp. P0001.S005. Taxonomy (NCBI): domain Bacteria; kingdom Pseudomonadati; phylum Pseudomonadota; class Betaproteobacteria; order Neisseriales; family Neisseriaceae; genus Neisseria; species Neisseria sp. P0001.S005. The sequence continues at coordinate 9,656 of NZ_JBQCTZ010000007.1, forward strand.
AACGTCCCTTCGATATGGACGTGCAGCTCGGCTTTGGGCAGGGCTTGGATAAATTGTTTGATATTCATATTTTCTCTGATTTTCGGTTTATATTTAATATTGAAGGCCGTCTGAAACTTTCAGACGGCCTTTGACCATTTATCTGTTAAAAACCATTTTCCATCATGATTATCCTTTCAATAATAAATATATGTATATAAATACATTTTTATTTTTTACTAATTTATATACCCCCATATATACCCACAAATTAAAATAATCTTGAGCAATACTAAATACAACAAAAATGTTGTATTTAGTATTGCAATCACAACATTTTTGTTGTATTATGACCTTACTGTATGGAAAGGAGGTGAATGATGAAATACAGCGAATTCAGGAAATGGCTACGATCTCAAGGTGTAGAGTTTACCACGCTAAAACGCGGAAGCCATCAATTAATAAAACTTGGTAATAAAACATCAGTTTTCCCAAACCACGGTAGTAAAGAAATTGGTACGGGATTGGTTCAAAAAATCAAAAAAGACTTAGATCTTAAATAAATAAGAAATAAAAAGGAGCAAGCTCGGAGGAGCTTGCTACCTAATAACTATACTGGATTACTAAATGAAAGGTGCATATGTTAGCTTACCCCTATACTCTAACGCCAGACGATAATGGTACTTTATTAGTAACATTCCCAGATATTCCGGAAGCTGTCGCAGTCGGAGAAGACGAAGATACAGCAAAAATCGAAGCAATTGATGGCCTGATTTGCGCATTAGAAGGATATTTTGAAGACAGGAAAGCAGTCCCTCTGCCATCAGAAAATGATGGTGAGCATGTTGTCGTTTTACCTGCATTAGAAACAGCTAAAATCCTGCTACTTAATGAAATGGTACAACAAAATGTAAAGAAAGCCGAAATGGCAAGAAGATTAGACGTACACATGCCGCAAATTGACCGCCTACTGAATTTGCGTCACAATACAAAAATTGATTTTTTGGAAAAAGCCGCTGAAAAGCTCGGCAAAAATCTGAATATCAGCTTCTCTTAACCTACTCTTTCCATACAGTAAGCTTTTATAGAGCAAGCCCCCGCAAGGGGGCTTTTTCATTCACCAGAAACAATACGGCCATAAGCCTGCCATTCAGCCAGATCATTTCTTTGCTGGTCTGCTACTTCTGCCATTCCAGCATATTCAGCCGTGCATTTTCCGAATAATGCCCAGCCTTTGGCAACTGATTCATCAGATGCGCCGGCGGTGCTATCGGTTGTGGGCAGGTTTCGGCGGCCACCTTGATTTCGGGCGTACTGCTGCACGCGGTCAAGCTCGCTGCGAAGGCTATTAATAACAGTTTTCGCATGGATTCTCTCCTTTTCTATTTTGGCTTGCATCGCAGCAAATTCAGCGGTGCGCGCCCGTTCTTTTTCCAATGTTTCAGCAACATGCCGGCCTTGGGCAACAGCAAAATCTTGGCTGATTTTTGCCGTAGCGACTGCTGCACCACGCTTTTCAGCATCAGGAATGGCGACACCATAAACAAAGCCAAGCCAACACACCAAAACCACCACCAACACAATTAGGGCCGTGATGATTCTGTTTTTAAGTATCCACAGAATCATGGCACTAATCCCTGTAAATAAACGGTTTTCCCACCGCGTTTAACGGAAGTCATAACCTGATTACGTTGGGCGCCATTGTGTCGGAAACCGATGTGCACCCATGCACCATCCCCACGCTCCGGAAATTCCAAGATCAACTGGTCAAATACCAGCTTTCCAACATCGCGCATTTCAATCAGCTTTTTCGCAAAAGCAAAAGAAGTCATGCCGATAGCGTCACAATCAGCTGCCGAACCGAAACGATGTGCCGATGTTGGGCTACCACCAACCAACTTATTCACACGCTCGCTGCGAAAACAGCTTGTAACAATGATGCCACGGCCAACGTATTCACGAATTTTTTCCAACTGCTCAGCTGTCTTGCGGATATTCTGCATTTCCTTTTCAGTCGGAATATTTTCAACACCCATACGGCGGGCGGTTTCGCTACGCGTTAATTCACGCAAACTAAAATTTTGTGTTACTTGTGTCATATTCTACCTTTCGAAATAAAAAGGCCGTCTGAATATTCAGACGGCCTTTGCTAGTCTTTACTATCGATAAATTTTTCAGCCGTTTTCCTAAGCCATTTCTTCATCAATCCCGGGGCAATGGCCTGCACGGTATCCATCGCATGACCTGTTAAAATACCGACAAACGCGCCGGCAATCGCACAAGTCCATACTTGGTTTAGCATTAAAAACCTTTCCGCTACTGCCGCCGCCGCAACCGCCGAAATCAAAGCTTCAAACAGGCTTGATACTGGCGCGTCATGGTCTTTCATGCTTGACCACACGCTACCAATGACGCCGCCCCCTATCGCGAACAGATAGCCGATTTGAAAAAAATCGTGCATTATTCCCCCTTTTGTTTCCGTTTGAATTTATCCTCCGAAAACAAGAATTTAAGTGAGTTATTTCCAGCAAGTAAGCAAAGGAACGCCAAGACGGGCGGAATAACCATGCCTGTATGCGCCGGCGGATAGGCCGCCCAAAACGCATACGCCGTTAAATACCAGATAAATGCTGATACCAAAAGCATATAACCCGACAGCACTTCCCCCTTGAATGTCTGCCAGTACATCGCTGCCAGTTGCAGCACTCCGACACCGCCGAATACCAATATCAACGTAAACTCTGAAATATCCTTGAATTTATAATATATTGGCCAACTATAGATGTCGTTCGGCGAAAACGTGAAGACCAACGCATAACCAATCATCGAACAACCACTGACAAATTCAACAGCACGCGTGCCTGTACCAAACAACCACTGCTGAAACCGTACGGGAAGAAAACGCCATTCGAGAATATATTTAACCCATTTGAGTGAGTTACTCATTTTTTGCCTCCAAGAAAAAAGGCCATCTGAAAGATGGCCTGTTACGCAAGTTTGCCAGTTACGGCGTAGTGAATCGTTTGCACGCCTGCGCTAAAGTAGTTTGAGCGGCAGGTAAAGCCGTCTTTATCCAATGTCAGCAGATACAGAACGCGGTTTTCGTTTGCGCCCATCACAGCAGGCTGACCGTGAAGCGTTGGCGTTTCCGAAAACTTCGCTTCAAATTCAACCGTTTGAATAGATTGAGCGTTGACCGTGACGGGAACAGTACGGATTTCCGTGTGTAGCCCGTTATTACTCCCACCAGCAGGCAGGACGAAGTTCAAGACGGCCTCTGTCTCCGTGCCAGTGTTGGTCACGCTTGCCTTCTCGCCTGTTGTTACCTTGCCAATGGTTACAGTTGCTGATTTGCCGTCAGAACCTTTTGGCCCTGTGTCGCCTTTATCGCCTTTCTGACCCGGCAGGCCACGTTCGCCATTTGTGCCATTTGTACCAGGTAAGCCAGGCAATCCTCGTTCGCCTCGCTCTCCAGTATCGCCTTTGTCCCCATTCGCGCCTGTATCGCCTTTCTCGCCTCGTTCGCCTTTGAACTTAGCGAGGAACTCCTCAAAAGTGCCGGTAAAACCAAGCTCTTTTTTAGCGCGGTCGTACAAGTCCTGACCAACACCATTGATGATAGCGGCGGCTTTTACGTCAATCTCGATTTTTGGCGTTTCGTCAGACAGCCTGAAAATATATTCAGTCATTTCGTGATTACCTCCAGCAGTTCGATTTCCCCACGAATCAGCGTTTGATGGGTAGAGGCGTTCAATATGTCATATCGCGCCCTACGCCATTTCACGCCGGCAGAAAATTCAGGCGGGAACGTTAAAAATAAAACCTGACCGTCTTTAGTCAGGTTTTCGCTTCCGTCAAATTCGCCGCCGACACTTGGTCGGAATGTCATCTTTAAATCAAAAGACGACAAGTCGTATGGCTTGCCGTCCGATGTGATTGAGATTTCAAACCGCCGCGCGTTTCCGGTCGGGATTTCGATGTTAAGCGTTGGGATATGCGCTTTAATTTTTACAGTATCGCCCATAATCAACCTCTACAAATTGCTCACGCTCTTTGCTGACACGATGGCGGCAAGGTCGTTGGGCGACCAACGCCAGCCTGCGGGTAACCCCAATGCGGCGGCGCACCACTCGGAGCAAAACCAGCGGCGGCGGCTGTGCCGCAACCCAAAGGCAATGCCCAATGCGCCCTTCAAGTCGTAGCCTTGGCCTTTGGTTTCCGCCCATACCCTTTGCAGACGTTCGTGTGCCTCGGAGGTTGACACCATTGGGATTAAGTCCCACTTGTCATCAGGCAGCGGCATCTTTTTGGCGCGTACGCCGCCGTCCCTGATGGAGGCGGAGTAGCAGGTATAAACCGATGCCTGCGGATGTTCGCGCACCGCAATCTCACAATGGCTGTACTTGCCGCGTGTCAAAACACGGGTGAGCCAGTCGGTCGCCCTTGCACACCATACGCGCCAGCCGCTGCCGTCGCGGCGGCCTCGATAAAGGGCTAGATAGATGGGTTGCGTATTCATTTCGCGGCCTCCTCAAGCTCGGTGGCGGGCTGCTCATCAAAGTTTGCCGTCCAGCCGTCGCTGTAGTCGTATTCCAGCGGGTGTTCGGCTTTAAGCATGGCGGCTTTATGGCGTTCGGCGTTGATAAAATCCGCCTCCTCATCATCGTGCATGGTCTGCATGATTTCGCGCAGCAGCTCGGGTGTGAGCATCAAAAAGCTGTTATCCATCGTTTTCCAGTTGATGGGCTTTTTAAAACCGCCCGTTACGCTTTCCAGTGCCAGCGCTAGGTATTGCAGGCGGGTGGCGTCGTCGGTCTGAAACCACTTCCCAACCGATTTGGCGTACACCCCATGCCGCAGGTTGTCGTAGCGCTTGGCCTTGATGCGCTCCCACATCTCATCTTGCTGCTCGGCTTTGAGCCGGGCGGCACACTCTGGGTCAATCTGCCATTGAGTGCCGTCCCATGTGCTGGATGGGCATGGCGCGGGGTCGGCCAATACAGGCTTGCCGTCTTTGCCCGGCATCACGATTTGGCCGGTACATTGCCCGACAACCAGCGCCTCATGCTCGGCGGCGGTAAGGGCGATCGCACCTTCCGGCGGCGTATCGTCGGTGTGCAAAAATCCGTTTTGGTAAAAATACACAGTCATGATTCAGCTCCTTTATTTCCAACGCCCGATGGCGACAAAATTAACCGTCACATCCGGGGTGTTATAGTTCGGCTCGTACAACCAGTAGTGCACGGCCGACCGGTTACTCTGCCTGCTGTCAATGGTTACCCAAACATCGCGCACGTTGACTTCCGGTGCAGATATGGTGGCGACCACCACAGGGGCGGTGACAAAGGCCAGCGGCCACGTCAGCACCCGGGCTGTCGGGTTGTTATTGTGGTTTTGGATGCGCACCGTGCCGGATTCGATTTGTGTGCCGTCCGGCAGCCTGCAAATGTCAAACGTGCCGATTTTTTGGTGCACGGTGAGCGCGGCCACTGCCTCGGCAAAGTCGGTGATTTCGGCGGCACGGTGGGTGTGTCCCTTGTCGGATTTGTTTTGCAGCCCGGCGGCCAATGTAGACGCATCCAGCACTCCGGCGTTGGTAACCTTGCCAAACGCCTTAACCCACATCACCACGTCGTCCAGGCTGTTTTGAGCCTTGATGCACAACACCATCACAATTGCTTTGGGGCGCACTTCGTCAGCCACCGGCACGCTGCGTGAGGCATCAAACGTCAGATAGTTATAACCTTGGCGGCGGCGGTCAGTATCGGCGGTGTAGGCGTTCGGTGATCCTTCACCGCCAAACACGCCTTCCGGGTCTTTCGGGCCGATACCTAGCGTGCCATTGTCGTCGCCGCAGAACGATGTTTTGCCCTTGATATTTCGGATGGCATCGCCCTGCTGCGTACCAACCGTGAGGCCGCCCGCAGCGTTACGGATAAAGCGGTCTTCGGCTTTCGGCACCGCGGCAATGCTGCCGTACTGCGCCACCAGCTTGCGATACAGCTCGGGATAGGCAGCCTGCGTGACCTTGGTAGAGATGTCGTCGTACTTAATCCAGCCGTCCGGGATGTCCGCAACCGGGAAGTAGGCAGTCATGCCGATGTCGGAGCGCGTGAGGTTGGGCAGCTTGTTGCCACCCAGTACGCGATACAGGTCGGGATAGGCGGATTGGTTAAAGGTGCTGCCGTCGGCTTTCAGGTAGCCTTCTTGGCTGGTAATCGCGCGGGGGAAGCCGATTACTGCGCCAACGGGCAAGCCTTTGCCGCCGGCCTGCTCGTCGATTAGTTTTTTCAGGGCGGCAAGCAGCTGGTCGCGCTTATCGGGATTAAGCGCCACACCCGCGCCCTCAATCACATTACAAATCTCCTCCTGCACATGGTTGCACCATTCGGCGTTAAACGCCGTAGGCAGCACGCCACGCGGCAAATCGCCGTTTCTAAAACCTGCTTTGCCGCTGCCGAACAGGTCGGCAACGGCGGAAGAAGTGGAAATCCGCTGCATAATCAATCGCTCCTAAACATATTTAAAAATCAGATAAGTGTGCGCCGGTTTAAGCCTGTTGAGCACGCACTCAATAGCGCTGCTTTGATACAGCTGCAGCGGGCTGTTGCAATCATCGTTGCAGGTGGCTGGGCGATGGTCTCCGCTGCCGCGCAGCGATACCGCCCAACAATAGCTGTCATTGTCGGAGTACAACGCGGCATTGCAGTCATCATTGCAGGTGGCCGGGGAAAACTCGGTGATTTCCGCCTGTGGTTGCCCGGATACGCGCAACAGGTGCAGATAAAACGCCTTGCTTTGCGCCCCGCCGCCTGCCAGCCGCGCTACCAGCGCCATGCGCCGCGCCTGAATATCGCCGGCAGTCGATGCGCTGCACTCATCCGGTAGGCCGGCGGTAGCTTCCCATTCCGGCAATGTTTCATATGCACCGTATGGAGTGGCTTCCGCCAGCAGTTCGGTGGCGCGTTGTTCAATACGGGCCAGCTCCAATGCCAGCGCAGCGATAAAATCGGCCAGCGCCGGGTCGGATTCGATTGCCCAGGCGCGACCGGTGGGCAACAGCGCGGTAAGTTGGCTGCGGTAGGCAGCCTGCCTGATGCTTAAGTCCACGAGATACCTCCCAGCACCGCGATTTCGTCTTGCTCACACACCACATCCGCTGTGGGCGCAAGCAACATATGGTGTGTTTCGCCCGCCGCCAAACTAACCGCCTCGCTGATGCGCGAAATACGGATAACCGAGCCCAGCGAGGCTTCGCGCCGGTAAAACAGACGCAGTGAGTTTTCCACCGCCTGCCGCACAGCGGCGGTATCGGGATACACTTTGATGCGGTGCGCCACGGTTTTCAGGCGCGGCGCGACGACCGACACCCGCGCCGTTACCGGACGCAGCATCTCTAAATGCTGCCGTACCGCATCCAGCAGCGTGCTATTGGGCACGATGTTGTCGCCGCCTGCCACATACACCACGACGTGGTTAATCTCGCCGCTGTTTGGTTTAACCCAAGCGCGAGCAATACCCGGCACCTCGAGCGACCAGCGGATATAGTCGGACACACTGCCGCCCATCGGCGGGTTGCGGATGCGCTGCAGCAAACGTTCGCGCAGCTCTTCGTCGCTTTCTGCCGCTGCCCCGCCGGCGAGCCCGACACTATCCACCGTGGCTGTGCCGCCGCTGTAGCGCAACACCGCCCCCGCACCGGCGTTGCCGGCCGGGCCAGGCTCCAACGCATCCAGCTGCACTGTATTGCCTGCTGCCGCGCGCACCGAATAGCGCACACCGTCTTCACGCCGCAGCTCATCACCCACCAAAGGCAGGCTGCCCGACACAGTGGCCTGTCCGCTGGCAAACGCCGCAGGTTTGCGTGGCACGGTAAGCCAGGTGCGCGCGTGGCGGTCGAGTTCATCGCCTGCGGCCGTGATTGGCAGCATTTGTTGAGCAATCCAATCCAAATGCCCGTGCAAGAGGTGCGATGCCGCGCCCAAAGCTGCGCCGAATACCGATGCCACATCACCTTCCTGCGGGTGCGGGTAGGGCGAGAGGCGGCTGCTGATGTCCAATTCCACCCGCCGGCACAATTCCGGTAGGCTTGGTCGTTCAAACGCCATGATTTACGCTCCACAAATAATCAAAACGGCGGATTTCTCCGCCGTCTTTTTCGATTTCGATATACAACATCGCGCAAGTGAGCGTGTGCCGCTCCGCCCGCACCCGCACTGCTGCTGCGATTTTTTTTTCTGTGAGCCAGGCGAGCGCCTCGGCGGCATATTCCTCCGCCCGCAGCAAGGTGTCGGCAGTAATTTTCTGCCGTTCCAGCAGCCACAGCCGCGAGCCGATACGGCGCGGGCGGAAGCTATCGCCCCACCAGCCGCGCTTGTCGCCGTCTCCGCCGGGCAGTACATCGTCGTTTTCGGCGCGCCGGTCGGTGCCCAAGCTCATCCATACTGCCGATTTAAGCCAATCCACCCCGGCAAACAACAGGCGGCAGCCGCCGTCTGCTTGAGGCATCAGTCCCAGCATAGTGCTTACTCCATTTGTTCGTTCGGCTGGTCGGTATTGCCGCCGCCGTCGTTTTCGTGGTGGGTGTGGCGGTTAAACAGCGCACGCATCCAGCCCATGCTAAATTTGCCGCCTTGGTCTTTCACGTCTTTGGCAAACACCGCCGATTTGGTGCCGTTTACTTCGCCGTCCAGCGTAATTTTCGGCGCTTTGATGGTGGCTGATGTTTTGGCATTAACCTCAAACACAGGGGTCTCTATCACGCATTTGTCTTTGTACAGCGTGATGTGATGCCCCCATAGGTTGTAAACCGCCGCCTCACCCTCGGCCAGATTGTTGCGGCGCGTGCCCTTGTGCTCGGCGCACAAGGCAATCGGGTGGTCGTGGTTTCCCGCCACAAATACCACCACCGCCTCGCTGCCCACCGGCGGATGTGCCGAAAAACCGAATGGCTGGAACAGCTCCACCTCGTCATGCACATCGCCCGCCTGCGCCTCCAGGGTAACGGTTTGCGTGGCGGCGGCATCGTTAATTAAATTTAATATCGCGCGGCCGATCATGTTTTTCAGCGCCTGCATTATGATTTTCCTCTTTCAAAGTTTCCGGGTTTGTAATTGCCTTGCGCATCGGGTTTGATCACCAGCACATCTCCGGATACCGCGTTTTGCCCCTTACCCTGCCGCCCGCGTTTGCCGCCACTGCGGCCTTTACCGCCACTGTGGCCTTTACCGCGTGCGGGTTTGGCGGCGGTGTTGCGGTTGGCTTTTTCCGCTGCTTCGGGCGATGGCAGCAGCGCTTCCGGGCGGATTAGCTCGATTTTGGTTATCTCGCCCGAATCATCGTAGCCGTACTCGACCGCCGAAATCAGCAATTCGCCCTGTACTGCCAGCGTAGCCGCTTCCACTTGTGCCCGCTGGTTGATGTCCCACAGCTGGCCATTGTGCTGCGTCCAGCCCGCCACCGTGCCATCTCGGGCGTAGCCTGCCCGTCGGCGGATTTGGCAAACGGCCGGTGGCGCTTGATGGCCTCATCCTTAACTGCCGAGCGCACATGAGCCGCCGCCTTGCCGTGGTCGTTGTCTTTGCCCGCCCGCTGGCCGGTGATGGTGTATTCTGAAAACCGCTCCGAATAATCGTAATCGGCCGTGCCGGATTTGATGTTGCCGCCTAAAACCAGCGGCGTAGCCGCCTGTTGTGCCCCGGCATGGGTCAAAACCAATGCGCCCCGTGCCTGTACCAGCAAAATACCGGCGATTTTCGCCGCCCGTTCCAAGGCTTTAAATACCGTTTCGCCCGGCTCGGTTTTAAACACCGCCAGCGGCTTGCCCGGCTCGGTCTCCAACACCACCTCGATACCAAACGGTGCACACAGCTCTTTAGCCAAGTCCAAAATCGACACATTACGCCATTGCTTCACGGCGGCGGCGCAATCCACCAAATCGCCGGTTTTATCCCGTCCGGCCACGGCAATGCTGTGGCTGCTGTCCGATACATCGAGCGTGGTTTTGTCGATATAGCCCTTAATCACCACCTGCCCGGCCACCCGCACTTCGCATTCGTCGTTCGGGCGGATCGGCCAATGTATTGCCTCGCCGCCCACGTTTTCGGTGCACTCGATGTTAAATGCACCAGCGGCAGTGCCGATGCTACGGCTGATGGATACGCTCGTCCAACCGCCGTACAAAACGCCGTTTACCAATAGCTCGATAGCCATTTACTGCTCCTTAATCCGACAACACCCGCAGCGGGCGCACCGGCATAAAGCCCGGATGCGCGACCGGGTTATGCCGCAAAATTTCGCTGCTGCGCCGCGCATCGCCGTGCAAGCGATAAGCCAATACCACCACCGGCAGCGGGCGCTGCGGGGTGTAATCCACTAGGCGCGGCAGTTCGTTTTCCGTGTCCGGCAAAGCCTGCACGATAGCGGCGCGCAAATCCTGCGCCGCCGAAAATGCCGAATCCGGCAGCTGCGGCGCGAGCTCGTCTAACCACGCCAATAACAGGCGGCGCAGCGCCACCGCCTCATCCAGCGATTCAAACAGCGGGGCGGCTGCCGCCTTCGGCGCAATGCGGCTGGATGGTTGGTTGCTGCCGCCACCGAAATTGCCACCCGGCTGCGGCAGCTCGATATGCACATCATCCGGCCGCACAACCGCCGTGGCCGCAGCCGCATTTAAAGCCGCAGCCTCAAACAACACCTGCACCGCCTGCCGGTTGGATTCGGCACGCTGATACGGCGTAGGGTTGGCTGGCAGCCCGCGCGATACTTCTCGCTTCCCGCCGCGAAATGCCCATGTCAGCCCCATGATGCCGCCCAAAGGCTGGCTGAAGCTGCCGGTTAAATCGGTAAACAGACCGATGATGCGACTACCCAACACCGCCGGTGTTGCCGATAGCTCGCCCACCGCATCCAACAACTGCCGCACCTGCCGCAAAAACGGCGATTGTTTGGACAAATCCAGCAGACCGCCCACCGTAGTCAGTCGCTGGATGCGCTCGGTGAGCGCCTGCAGATTGTCGCGGCTTAAAAAATCCGGCAAGCCGTCCAAATCAAACCACTTGCCGAAGGCTTCGGCCAGCTGCCCGTCCAGCGTATCCGCCGCATCCAACAGGTTGCCTGCCGGGTCGGATTCCGCCGCCGGATAGCGGCTCTCGCCCGCCTCCACAAAGGTTAAATCAAACACCGCCATGCCGCCGGCTTCGCCGCGCTCGCTCACGCTTACCGCTGTGCATACCACGCGCAGCGCGCCGAAATACGGGTGCACCAACTGGCCGGGCCCGGGCGCGTTGGCCGCATCCAGCAGCGCATCACGGGCTTGCTGGTAGTCCTTGCCCACCACAAAGCCGCGCAGTGTAAAGCCTCGCGCCTTTGCGCCGAGGTCTTCCACGTAGGGCTTGTCGCGGCCGGGGTATTCGTGTACCACCACCCGCCGACCCTGCTCGCTGCTGTGCGCTTCCACGCCGAATGCCGCCTGTTTAAAAGAGGCCGGCCGCAGCCTGTCTTTCCACGCCATTTTTTTGCTCCTAAGTTGCCAGGCTGTAACCTTGCTTAGTGCTCAACTGCACGCCGTTGCTGGCCCGAGCCTGCATCCGCGTGCCGCGAGGCACATTGCTGTGGTCAATATGTACCGCCACCTTATTCAGGTTTTGCGTTTTACCCACCAGCGCACCTGCAGGGCCCGTACCCGGAGCCGCCGCGCCATCGCCGCCACCGAACACCGAACGCACGGTGTTGCCCAGTGATTCCAGTTTATCCAATGCCCACTGCAGCTTTCCGCGTATCCAGTCCCACACCCCGGCAATATAGCCTTTCAGCGCCTCAAAGCCGCCGCGCATCAGGTTGAGCGGCGAGAAGCCGGACAACACCCCGCCGATGGCGGAGAGTGCGGCAACAAAGGTTTGCCGGATTTGCGGCCACACCCCTTTCAGGTAGCCCCACACCGCTGTCATCGACTGGATCATCCAACCTACAGGCGTAAAATTGAGAAATAAGTAGCCAAGCGCCTCAAACGCCGAAGCGCACAGCTCCTTAATCAGTTCCCACGCCTCGGCAAACGCGCCCGACACCTCATCCCACAATCGGCTGAAATAGGCGCCGATGCCGTCCCAGTTGCGCCATATCACATACACCAAACCGGCAAACGCCGCCACCAGCCCGATAATCCACGTGATCGGATTGGCCAGCAGCGCGGCGGTAAAGCCCCAAATCGCCGGCAGCGCGCCGATTAAAGCCACCGCCAGCGAGCCTACCGCCCACGCCACATTCACAAACGCCACTACCAGCGGCAGGGATAGAATCGCCGCCACCACCAGCATTGTGTTACCAAAGCCGCCGAGATAATTGTTGATTTCGTTGAATTTCTCGTATAACTTGGTACCAAATTCCCAGGCTTTTTCAAAGGCGGTTACCAAGTTTTTGCCGATGGTTTCGGCCAGTTTCTGCAGGCTGCCGTCTTGCGCCATCGCATCGATTTTTTCCAGCAGCCCGCGCAACTTATCCTGCAAATAGCTAAACACGCCCGAATCGGCGATCATCAGCTTAAAGCGCTCCCAGTTGTCCGATAGGTTAGACATCATGCCGCCCCAAGTATTGGACAGCTTATCCATCGCCCCGCCGTATTTTTCGTTCCAGATGGTCTGCAGGGTGGCGCGGATTTGTTCGCGGTTGTTCTTGTCTGCCATTGCCCTCATCTGGCGCCCGTGTTTATCGGTGTATTCGTAGATGATGCGGTTAGTACCTTTAATGGCTTCCGCTTTAATCCCAAACTCTTTCAGGCGTTCGTTTTGCCCGGTCATGGCGTCGGCAATCGCCTCCACCGTCTGCATCAGCGGCTTGCCCATACCGGCGGAGGTGTCGCCCAGCGTAGTCAGCAGCCCGTCTTTAATCGGGTCGAGGCCGTAGGATTTCAGTTTCACAAAGGCTTCATTTACCTCATTGAGTTCGTAGGGTGTTTTTGCCGCAAACTCGCTTACCCATGTCATTGACTGCCTGGCTTTTTCGCTGCTGCCTTCGATGGTTTCCAACACTGTGCGGTAGCGCTCAAATTCGGCAGCAGTATCCACCACCCCTTTAACCATAAACGCACTACCCGCCGCCAGCACCGCCCCCGCCGCTGCATAATGTTTCAGGGTAGCAGTGGCCTGATCAGTTGCCCGCGCTACCTGCGCCATCGCCCGCCCCACGCGCCCGTTGTTTAACGTGCCCAAGCGTTCGCGGATGGTACGTAATGCGCGGCTGGCCCGGTCTTGTACGGTTACTTCTATCTCGGTTTTTGGCCTTGCCATCATTTACTCCAGGCATAAAAAAACGCAGAGCGGCAGGCTCTGCGTTCGGTTGATTTGTCAGTTACGGGGTAACAGTCTTGATGTAGAGATATTGCAGTGATTTATCGGCATTCATGTGCGCGGACACCTCAAGCAAACCCGGGTAGTTATCCCAAGTCAGCCGCGCGGGCGCAGCCACAGATGGCGGATTACTTGGCAACCCAAGCCACACCGGCGCAGTATAGGCATTATCGATACGCTTATCAGTTAGCGTGAGCCAGTCAGCCTTACCCTTAATATAGACAATTTCCCACTCTGCCGATGCGACGGAGTAGCGGCAGCTTTTGCCGTATTTGTTGTTTTCGCAATCACCCTGCGGCTGCCCCAGTATTTTTTCCACCTCCGCCTGTGGCTGTCCGGCAATATCCATTATCTGCCACACCGGTTTAATATCCGGCACAGGCGTAAACGATGGGGTGCTGGCGGCCATGCTGGCAGCCGCCGGAGCGGGAACTTCCGCTGCCGAGGCGGCGGTAGGCTCGGCAGGCTTCTCCGAGCCGCCGCAGGCTGCCAGCAAACCGACCAGCAAAACGGGTAAATATTTCATGGCGTTTCTCCAGTTGATAAGTCCCGTTATTTTACTCTTCCAGCTGTTCCCTAATCCAGCCCGCCCGTTCATACCACCATTGCAGCTCCTCGATGTCCAAATCCAGCACATCGCCGGCGCTGCCCTTGAAGGTATAGGCCACTACTGCGGCGTAGTCTGCCCAGTCTGGCGGCCAGACAGCAAAAAACCCTGCATCTCCGCGCTCAACACAAAGGCATCGGCGCTGTCCATCTGCGCCAGCACGTTAGGCGGGATGTTGGTCAGTTTGCCCACCAGCGCAAACAGGGTTTTGGCATCCAAAATCAGGCTGTCCGGGCTGAATTTAATCTCCAAGCCCATCAAATCCCGGCCGGTCGGGCGGCGGATGTCCAGTTCGCTGATTTCTTCGCGCCCGAACTGGATCGGGCTGCTCAATTGAATAATAAGTTTATCCATTTGCTTGTTTTCCTTTAAATTTCCTGCGCTTCGTATTTGCTCTCGAAGCGCACGCCGATATTAGCCTCTTCGGTGTTGCCCGTGCCCTCGCCGGCATACCAGGCATCGGAAAGCACCACGGTTTTGCCGCTGGCTAACTGCAGGGTAACGGTGGCATTGTCGATGCTGGTTAAATCGGCCAGCTTCAAATCCGGGCGGTCGGTGATTTCGCCCTCGATAAACGGCGTTTGCGGGGTCTCTTTGTAACCGTGCACGCCGTCCGCGCCGATAATCGCCTCACGCTTGCCTTTGCCCAAGTTGTAGGTAAAGTTGCCTTTGGCATCCAACTGGTTGCCGTTGACTTTAAAAAAAATCACGCCAGCACGGCGGTTTGATTTTGCCATGATATTTGCTCCAAACCCCGCAGGCTTTCAGGTAGCCTGCGGGGCGTTAGGGGTTAAACGATAAACGCAATCACGTTGCCGGTAATAATCCACGGATTAACCAAGTCCGGCACCATGAACGTGTCGAGGCGGGTCGGGTTGCCAATGTTGCGTTCGGCGTAGCTGTCGGCGGTGAACTGGTCGATGTTTTCCACCAAACCCAGCGCCTGCCAAATCTGCGCGCGCGCCACCATTTCGGCCTTCATGCCGGATGGGGTCATAATCGGCTGGCCGGACGGGAATTTGTTGCCGTCGTCCGCCAGCTTGTGCCGTGGGTATTTTTGCTGGATATAGGTGTCCCAGTCGTAGCGCAGATAGCTCAAGGTCCACACCGTGTTAATCAGCAGGTAGCTCTCATCGGCCTGCCCCAGTTTGCCGGTTTTGTAGGTGCTGATCAGCATATCGATCATCACCGCGCCGCCTGCGTTGGTGCGGTAGGTGGAGATGCCGTTATACAGCAGCAGGTTGCGCTCCTGCAGGGTAAGCTGGGCGCTGTCGGCGGGCGGCAGGATGCCTTTGAGTTCCAAAGTTTGGAACGGGCGTGCCGGGTCGTTTTGTGCGGCAAACGCGGCCTGTGCGGCAGTCGCTGCAGCCAGCTGCACCGGCAAATTAGGCACGCCGGGCAAACCGCCGATCACCGAAAACGGACTATTTCGCCCGTTGCCCAGCGTGGTGAGCCCGGCGTAGTTGTCGGCCTTGGCGACAAACACCAAACCACCGATGGCGCGCATCGGTCCCCAACGGGAAGCCAATTCATCCTCCACCGCCTTCAGGCTGGCGGCATCGGTAAACGGCATCACCATTACGTCGAACTGTTTATCGCCCAGCCCGGCCAAGGCGGCGGACAAATCCGGTGTACCCGCGCCGCCGGCCATTGCGGTGATGGAAATAGTGAGGCCGGTTGGCGTTTGCTCGTCGCGCGGATAATAATTGAGCCGCAGGTCAATCTCGTTGCCGGGCAAGCCCTTATTTTTGGCCGTCAGCGTTACTGCACCTGCATCTGCCTGCGCACTCACCGGCAAATCGGCGGCGGCATTCACGGCGGCAGCCAGCGCGGTAGCCACGGCAGCCGCGCCATCGTTGGCTTTGACCGCCAGCTTGACTGCCTGGCCGCCGATGTAGAGATACACCACGCCGCCATCCTGCACCGTGCCGGCAATTTGGATTTTGCCGCTGGCGGCCGAGCCGGAGGTGTTGGACAAAGGCAGGGCGAAGGTTTCGATGTCGCCGCCTTTGTTGTCAAACCAACCTTTGGCCGCCCAATACATCAGGCTGCCCGCGCCAAACATCCCAGCAGCCTGCTCCAGGCGGGTAATCGGCACGGCCTTGCCTGCTTCCGCGCTGCCGCCGTTGGTCGGTGCAATCAGCAAGGCGCGATAAGGCTTGATATTTGCGCCTTTTTTGGCCAGCTCGTTGTTAAATTCGGTGCGGCTGCCCGGCGCGCGCAGGGTGCCGGGAATCTCATTAAATGCAATCGTCATTTGTTAGCCTCTTTGTCTTTGCCGGCCACCGCCTCTACTTCGCCCGCATTCAGGCGGCGCAGCCAGTAGTTGTTTTTCTCCACCTGCGCGCCGTCTTTCGGCAGCGGCTCGCCGGTGGCTGGGTCGGTGATTAGATAATCGCCAACCGGTCGCACATAAAACGTAGTCATAAAAGCCCCTTTCAGCTTTTCGGGATGTTGTCTTCGGCATCAATCTCGGAATTGCTACCATACAGTTGCCAGTGCGTGGCCATCTGTGCCTCGGTGATCAGCTGCGGGCCGATATGCGCCTGCGGGTGGTGGTTTTCATCGCCCACATAATCGCCGGCCTGCTCATACCACACCGCCTGCCACAGCTGGGTGTAAAACACGCTCACGTATTCGCCTTGGTCTTCGGCTTCGATAGTGAGCGACAGCGGCAGCAAATCTTCGCCCAGCTCGCCGCCGAGCGTGGGGTTGGCATAAAACAGTTTTTCCGCCAGCGCGGTCATTTCCTCCGCCACGTCTTCGGTTTTTTCGTTGCCCTGCACAATACAGGTAACGGCCAGCTGTGCTTCGTGCCGCAATTCCAGCGGCGCGGCGTTAAATACGCTGCTGCTGCGGGATGCCACCGATACCACCACGCACGGCAGTTTGTTTTGCGCTGGCGCCACCCAACGATAGGGATACACCCGTCTAAACTTGGTACGCAGCAGCGCCACGGCGGCGGCGCGGATGTCAGTAAGTTGGTGCCGGCTCATTTTTCGCCCTCAACTGTAAAACGGTGATGCCGGTGCCGTCGGCCTGCACTTCGGCTACCCGGTAGGCAACGCCCCGCACCTGTATTTCCGCTTCCGCCACCGTGTCCGGCAGCTCGGCGGAAAGGCAGATTAAATACGGATCGGCATTGCCAGCAGAGATGCCGTAGCCGTTATCTGCGGCGTATTCGCGGTCGAAAATGCAGCGCACCGGCTGCCCGTCGAGCAGCGCGGTTTCGCCAAAATCGGCGGGATTGGTAAACACCCCCAACGGCTCCTTAAACACCGTTGGCACCTGTTTCACCTGAACCTTCTTCGCCGCCGCCCTGACCGTCGGTCAAATCATCGGTAATGTCGCCATCGTCGCCATCGCCGCCGTTAGTTTGCGCCGTGCCGTCGGATTCTGCCGACCATTCAGCCGCCCAGCCTTCACGGATATAGGCCGCCGCCTGTTCTTCGTCCACCGAATACTTCTTACCGACGAAGAAACCTTTGCCATCGTCAAAAAAACTACGCAACGGTGTAATTTTGATTTTTGCCATTTTTAATACTCCATATAGTCAGGCCGTCTGTTGCTCAGACGGCCTTTGGTTAAACGGTTATGCTGCCACGATGTCTTTAATGGCGGCAAAGGATTCGACATGACGGACGGCAATATCCACATCTTGCAACGTGGTGATGCGTACCGCGCCCGCAGTAGACTTGGTGTACGGATCAACAATCACATCCAAAACGCCCCAGTGCGCAATCATCAGATCAGACCAGTTACCAAAAATCAGCGGGCTGCATTTGTTGGCCGCCGTGCCTTTGGTCAGGTTGGACGGAATTTGGTTTGATACCGCGCAACGGTAGCCGTTTAACGGCGTTGCGCCGTCCTGCCAGATGTAGCCGGACACGCCGTCGGCCTTCAGCTTGGTTTTCAGCAGACCGCGGACGCGGGCATTGGTGATGTAGGCCAAATCGCCGATGTCGGCATTGGCGGCGGCAATGGCACTTTCCAAAGCGACGATATGCTTCCATTCGGGCGCACCGCCGTTCGCACCGATTTCCACCGCGCCGATGCCGGCAGTATTCAGGATGCCGGTCGGTTCGTTGCCGGTACCTTTGCCATTGATGGCCGCCAAATCGATACCCAGCATCATCGCTTTCAACAATTCGCTGCGGGCGAACTGTTCGGCAGACAGAGAAGACTGCAAAATGAATTTGCGGCTCAATTCGGTATTGGCGGTAACGGTTTTCGGTTTCAGGCTCATTTGTCCGAAAGTGGCGTTCGATTCGGACGCGCTGCCGTTTTCATCCACCCATTGGACGGTGTTTCCGGTCAGGTGTTTCGGAATGGTGATGTCGCCGACCAAGCCGTCCAGTACGGTGGCGCCCAACTGGGCAACGGCAAGTCGGTTGCGCAGCAGTTCGATGAACAAGTCTTCGCGGAAGTCGTTTTCGATGACGTTGCCGCCGTTTGCCGCATTGCCTTTGCTGTAAGCGCGGGCAATCAAATCAGTCGGCACAAAGAAGCCTGCCGCTGCGCGACCATGTCGTTTTTCCAACTCTTCCGACACTTCGCGTTCCAAGCCCGCTTTGTCCCATTTGCCGGTTGCGGCGGCAGACATGGCGCGCAGAAGGGAAAATTCACGCTGTTCTTTATCAGTCATGCCGATTTCACCGGCGGTAACGGTCGGCTTCGTCTGCATGTTTGCCATGATGGCGGCGCGTAATTGGGCTTCACTGCCGCCCTCTTTAATAACCTTTTCGGCTGCTTCGATACCGCCGTGGGCGGCGTAACTGCGACCAATGGCCAGCAGTTCAGAAACGCGCGCGCGTTCGTTCTGCATACCGCGTTCGGCGGTGTTGTTGGTATCGGTTGCTGTGGCGGCAGGGATTGCAGCAGCGGGAGTTTCCACCGTAGTGGTCGTCTGATTTTTATCCATGTTTCGATTTCCTTTTTCAGGGGTTGGGTTTACAGGGTTTTCAATAAATGGTTCCACCGACCTGCCGACGCCTACTGTCGGGTCTGCCGGAACGGTTACAAAGCTGATTTCATACGGCATCCAGCGGGTAACGATGTAACGGTAGTCCTCATCGTCTGCATCGGGATTGTCCAATACCATGTCTTCCACGCGGTAGCCGACGCTGATATGGCGTAGGATGCCGTCTTGCACGTCTTGGAATTTTTCCGCCGCTTTCGCACCGTTGCCAAAACGTACCAAAGCACGGCCGCGCTTGTCGGCATCAATCCAAGCCCGTTCGATGACGCCGATTTGGTCACCCCAGGCGTGATTGAACAGCACCGCGCCGCCGTCATTCAGGCGGCTCAAGTCAACGGCGCCCGCCGCATGACTTAATACTTCATCGCCGAACCAGCGGCGTACCGGTTCTTCGCTGGAAAACGCCACTTCGACCGTCCGTTTTTCAACATCAACACTTTCGCGCTGAAATACGGCAAAGCGGCTCATTTGCTGCATTTGCGCCTTATCAGGCTTCATTTTCTTCATTCGGGTTATCCTCCGATTCCGGTTCTGCCGCCGATGCGGCCGGTTTTACGTCGGCAATGATTCCTTTTCCTGCCAACATCTGGTTTTCCTGTTCGATTTGGGTAATAACATCTTCAAAATCCAAACCCATTTCCGCGCAAATATCGCGGCGGGATTTGACCGTCAGCGCCACCGCCTCTTTATGCGCATTAATATCTTTCAGCGGGTCAACCCACGACCAGCGGCGCCCCTGCCAGTTGTAGGCCTTGAACTTGTCCAGTTTGCCGGCAGGCAGCGATTTGCCGGACGGCATCTTGATTGCGCCCATTAGCAACGCCGCCTCAATCCAGCGATCGAATACGTCATACAAGACCGCTTCGGCAAACCAGTTTTGCAACGTCATCCATGTGTCGCGTTCCTCCAGCGTCCCGCTGCGGATACTGGAAAAGTTCACGCCCTCAAGGTCGTTCGCCAAACTGTGATAAGCCACGTTCAAACCGCTGGCGATACCGCGCAGGCTGGCTTTGACGAATGCGTCGTAATTGGCGTGCGGGTAATCCGGGTCGAACGGCGTAAAGTCGTAACCCTGCGGCAGTTCGTGAAACGTGCCCGGCTCGACCGAATCGATTAAATCGATGCTGCCGCGCCCGTTATCGACCTCTTGCCCGTCAATCGGCGGCATGAAGTTGTCGGCGTCTTCCGTCTGTTTGAAAAAGCCCATTTTCGATGCACCGACACGGGCGGCGATAATGGCCGCTTCCTGATAGCCCGACAGGTTTTGCAGGCCGATGATGGCCGAAGCCACCCACGGAAAGCCGCGCCGCTGCTCCGGGCGGTCGTGCAGGAAAATATGGCTGATTTGCTCTGCCGGCACCCGTTCGCGTAAATTGCCCGTATTCGTCTGTCCGTATGATTCGCCCGGATGTGCCGTCCGCAACCAGTACGCCACAGGACGGGAATAGCTGTTTAACTCAACACCCATGCGCACGGCGTTGTGCCCGTTTTGCTGCGGAACGTTGTATCCCGTATCCAAACGGTCAATATCCAGCACCTGCAACGCATAGCCGTAATCATTGTCAAACCCTGAAATATGACGAATCAGCACTTCGCCGTCCCGCGCCACGCTGCGAATCAGCAGCCGTTGCAGGTCGGTAAAAGACATCTGGCCGGTAACGTCGCACACGCCGCGCCTTGCCCAGCGCGAAAACGCTGCTTCGATGGCCTTATTCGCCAAGTTATCGGGCTTGTCGGCGTTATCCAGCAAAACACGCATTTGCAGGGCGAAACCATCGCGCCCGATAACGTTGCTTTCGACCATGTTCAAAAACTTGCGCATGTAGTCGTTGTCGCGCGCAAGGCTGCGAGCGCGGGCGCGCAGGCGGTCAAGGTCTGACCGCGCCAAGGCATCCGCCGACCAGTTTTGCGGCTGCCATGAAGCCAGCGATCCGACCGGACGTGCTCCGGCAAAGCTGCGGCGGGCTGTTTTCGGGACGGCTTCCCGCCTGCCGAACAACCGCGCAAAAAAACCGCGCTTTTGCACGGTTGGGTTATTTGTTGGCATGGTGTAATCCTAGAATCGGCAAATAATACGTCCGCTACGCCGGGCTGAAAAACCTAAAGCAGCTTCAAATTTCCGGATTTCGTTTTCCCAATAGCGGATTTGCTTCAGCAAATCTGCCAAATCGACAAACTCCATTTCACGGTCTTTAATTTTGTAGCGCTTGGTCAAGCCACGGCCGGTAGCATGTTCCTTATAGGCGGTTTTAAGCACCTGCAAGATTTCACGGGCATCATCCAATTCGGCTATGAACTGCTGTTCACGCTGATCGGCGGTGATTTGCTGGATAGTCATTTCAGACGGCCTTATCCATTAAATAAAATAAAGTGATACAGTTTCCTTCACTCGATTTGACCAACCCTTCTTTAATCAGGTTGTCTATATCGTTGCGCGTATTAATCCAATCTGCCCAGCTTCAATCTTCTCGCACTGCTTTATTAATACTGGTAGTTGTGCAGCCGGGATTGGCGCGGATGTAGTCTAAAATTTTGGTTTTCATAGTTTTAAGCGGTTATAAACCGCCCTAACTTGTAAGCATAACTTACAGGCCGGGCGGCGGTTGAGAGTAACAGTAGCAGTTGCCTTTGCTAACGACGCGCCACCGCCGGGCTGTTTACAGACTGTACCGGCTACATCTCTCCGGCCTCGGTCCTTCACCGTCGTGCAGTGCCACCGCCGACGTGTCAATGATTTAAAAGCCGTCTTTCCGGCTGTCATATCCTAACTGTCTAACGAGGCGAATAAATCCCCGGCAGCAATATTCCGACACAGAAACATAGGCTGCTTATCCCTGTGAAGTTGCCTGACATTCTACGCAATCAGGATACGATTTTAAAAATTAGTTGCAAAATTGCTGCCACGCTTGCGACGGTTCACGGCCGAATAACCGCTGCTGTTTTTGTGGCCGGTTTCAGATCCAACAACCTGATCAGCTTCAGCTTTCGGTTCTGAAAACAGTTCCGATTGCAACAAGGCCGATTCATAAAGTGCCCACCGCGTGGCAGACATGGTATGCGTACCCAGCGAACGGGCGGCATGAAGTGCGTACACTTCACAGTCCAACGCTTCGTTTCGCACTCCTACTTTTTTCTGCCACACTTTTTTGTGCTTATTCATCCGGCTCGGCACTTTGATTTCAGACAACAACTGACCGCAGTAATCGGCGCGTACGCCTGAATAAAAGTGCATACGGCCGGCGCCGCTACCTTCTAAATTAATTCGGGCGTGCTCATCAATAAGCAGGTCTTTCGCACGGCTCACCCCAACGCTATACACCTGTACGCCGAATTTGTCGGCCTTGGTGTTTTTGTGTTTCAGATCAATCGCACGGGCGCGGCTGAAAATCTCTTTATCCGGGTTCGAACTACCCTTCACAGCCATTACATTGATATTCTTATAACCGCGGCAGGCGCGTACGAAACCATAAACCGCATCAGACGTATTGCCGTCTGAACTATCAATAGACACCGCGGCAATCTTCATACCGGCACCACTTTCATGCCGGTAGACTGTCTGAAAAATCATTTCCGCCAGCTTGCGCCAAACGTCTGATTTAGGGTCAACGGTATTGCCGTGTATCTCACCCCACCAAACCAACCAGCTTTCCTCACCGCGCCCCCAGGCGCGAATAATAATAGCCAATCGGTCGTGCTGTACGTCAACACCCATTGTCAACAACAGGCCACCACGTGGTACGGTATTTTCCGGGTAGTCTTCGGCACGCTCAGCCAGCTCATCCTCTTTAACACCGTCGTTCGTCATTTCAAACGGAATGCCGATTGATGAATTGACAAATGCAATCATTGGAGCGACATCGCCGTTATCCATCTCATACTGAGCGGTGAGCCATTTTTTCATTAATTCGGAAAAGACACTGCCGGGAAACGGACTGTAAAGCTCGTTCAGATAAAAACCAGCGGTGCCATGAAATGGGGCGGTAGCTTGCCACCAGCCGCGCTTCACGTTGCGGTTTTTCTGCATATCGTTCCACACACTACCACAATGCGGGCAGGTGTAGTGTGCAGTTTCAGGCAATTTCTTGCCGAAAACGGGATGGTTGCCGTTCGGGTCTTCATCACAGCTTAAGTAGTCAAAACTCAAAGCGTGCGCTTCGCCACATTCATGGCATGGCACCATACCAACGCGTTTATCGGATAGCTCCATTTCAGCCGCTATGGTTGATACGCCTGCAATGGTTGGTGTGCCTCCTAAAATAATTTTCGGACGGCGGTAGGTTTTTGTTCGCTCTTTTGCCAACTTGATACTGTCGCCCTGCCCCCGTAGGTTTAGGTTACAGTCGTCCGGTTCTTCCACACACACAATCGGCACCGGCGACGATTTCACGCTGGCAGGGCTGTTTGAACCCACCAGCTTAAGGAAACCGCCAGGGAATTTCTTAAATAGCTGCCTTTGCCCTTGCACGCGGGCACGGGTATCGACTTTTTCACGCAAGGCAGGTGTAGCCTCTACCATCGGCGTGAACTTCTCGTCCATGTACTCCTTAGCCGCACCCTCTTTCGGGAATAGCACCAGTATTGGGCACGGGTCGGTGTCGATTGTCTTGCCCAAGAAGTTACCCAATACACCGGAAGTCCATGCGACTTGCGCGGATTTTTGGCAGCAAATCACTTGTACATTTGGATCATCAAGAGCGTCAAGCGGGCTGTTTTCCCACTCAAGATATGGCGTAACGCCCAAAACGTATTTACCGGGTCGGGCTGCTTCAATACTCGACAAGTAGCGGTACTTATTCGCCCAGTCACGCGTTTTTACCTTACGCGGCGGACGCCATTTCTGGCATGCCTGCCGCAACACGCGTAACACGGTATCAGCCATCTGCACTTGCATCGTTGCTGTCGCTGTCTGCATCGTCATCGGCTCCGTAGTTCGCCAGCTTATCAAGCGCTCGGTAAATATGGGCGGCAATGGCATCTGGGTCGATTTCAACGCCAGCCGTTGCGCTCAATTCGGTGGCCAAAATATCAGGCATCGTTAAAAATTCGGTACGGGCAGCAAGTATATGATCCGACCAAGCGCGCTCAAACAACGCGGCCGGAGCAAGTTCGCCCGTTCTCTCTTTAATATCAAGCTCAATCGCATCAGCTTTAAGCCTGTCCAGTCTATCGCGCGGCTTCTCTTTGTTCAGTCGCTCAATTTCACGCTGAACCATCCAGCGGATAACTTCACTGCTTTCGTATTCGTTTGCCTGTCCTCGATTGTCGGCATAGCTGGCAACGGGTAGACCCTCTTTCTGCCAATCCGTCAACGACCGTTCGGACACGCCTAAAATCTCGGACAACTGCCTTTTATTTACCAGCATATCCAAGTCCTAAAAATGCACTTCAGACGGCCTGCCCACTAGACCCAATATCAACGCATCCAAAAATGACAGGCCGTCTGAAACACACTAAAAAAATTGGGTGGACAAAGGCCACCCATAAAGCTCACATCACACACAAAAAAACATCGGAACAAAACCAAGTAAGGAAGCTAACGTCCCCTGTCGCTTCACAAAAAACGCGGCGCGAATCACCCGCGTGTCCAACAACGGCGGAAGTACCTAACGGGCTGTTGCCACAGCATTTGCCAACTCCCTATCGAAGTGTTGACGATACTTGGACTGAACTGTACGTTCTGCCGTTTCGAAGTATTTAAATCGCTTACCATAGCTGGCACCACTCACATAAATCAGCAAGGGCTTAACCTTGCCGCGCTTACTACGCTGATAAAGCCCAGGCTCAAGCTTGCCATGCCGACAATGCAGCGCAAAGTGCGTACCCGCCGCTACGCCGGCAACCATGCGCCTAAACGTGCCAAGCGTTATGTTACCGTACTGATCCAGCTTGACCGCAGCCGGAACAATCTTCATTCCTGCAGGCATTAACCCACGGCCAATCAATAATGATTCCACCGCCTTCTGCCTACGGCTCCCACCTTCGATTTGTGCCGCAAGATATTTCGCAGCACTGCGCCCACGGCCACCGTCTTTAAAATCAACAACAGCAGTTAAATCAGCCTTACGCGCATACTTTCGGACAAAAACCGAATTCACGGTATAAGCTTTCGGAGTAGCAAAAACCGACTTCATTTCCGTTTGTTCGGCGGTCTTAACGTCTTTTGCCACAGCGTTTAAAGCTCGACTACACGCAAACGGCAATTGTTTTTTCTGCACATTATCAAACCAACGCACAGTTTCGCGGGCATCCACTTTAATCTTTATCATATCCACCCCAAAGAAATGGCCGTCTGAATGGCGGTTCAGACGGCCTATACGGGTAATGACAATAAAAAACTGTGGTCTCGTTACGCACGTAAACCACAGTCTGTCATAATTAAACATCAAATGTTACAACCCGTCAAGACAATTTTCTCAATAAAAATGCAATTTCAGGATTGGCCTCAAGTTTCTTGATTGTCCGGTGCAATGTTACACGGTAGTTTTGATGACTGACAACCGCCCCACACTGCTGCGATACATTAGCCGCTTTTTCCAACTGATTACCAACCGTTAAAAACTCAACCCGCACCACCGCCGCGGGCACTGCCGACAACCTAGACACATACCGATCAACAGTCATCGCAACCGCATCACCATCAATACCATATGGAATTTGCGAAAAAGCGTTTGAACTGCCGGGCAACGACACCCCAGAAGCCATCAACGCATTTAATTTACTCGAACACCGACCTGAAGAATCAAACCGGCCTAAACACCAATCTGCCCAATATTCCAACAGTCCATTAATTGTCATTCAATCCTGTATCAATCTCGCCATACAGTTACCCTGTAGCCCCATCAATTAACGCAGAGCTTTGTTTTATATGAATGAAATTATATCAAACCAAGCAACAACAACCAACAAAAATTAGATTGTCCACATTTTTCAAAATTTTTATCTGGTTTGTCCATACTTGTCCAGGGTGTTGTCCATAGCAAAAGCCTTATATTTATTGGTTTGTCCAGTTTGTCCATACTTTTTAAGTAAGTCCGTATGTGGAAGTAAAAAAATAAAAATAAAAAACCATGTATACACAAAAAAGCGCGTAATGAAAAAAATCATTACGCGCGTATAAGGTTTTGACCTATGGACAAACTGGACAAACTGGACAAACCACGATTTATAAGGCTTTCAGAAGACCCCATAATATGGACAAACCATCAAAAATATGGACAAACCAAAATTACAACGACAACTTTTCTAAAATGCGGCTAAATTCCGCCACCTGATTGCCGTAATAATCCATCTTACTGACAGCATCCTCCGAATCACGGGCAGTATTATCCGTGTTAGGCTGTGGGAAGAGCTGCTGCATTTCCGGGCGCAACCAATTATGGGGCACCACAAAGATACGCAACCGCTTCTTATCATATCCGTTCATTCTAACCCAAGTTCTCACATCTTGTAAGCGCTTGGCCATATTTGAATAAAAATTCTTCTGGGTCATACTAAAAGTCTTAGTATCGTAGCACCATTTCTTATAAACCTTCCACAAATCCGTTGCCGCACAAGTAATAAAAGGCACATCAATATCACCATTATACCAATCATCCAAAAACGCCTCCCAACCCGGCTTATTCAGATTAATCATCCGGCGTTTAATAGGCGTCATCAACGGCTTCGAATGCGGATTAAACGGCACACGCTCCCCCTGATCATTGGTGTACATCAACGGCAAAGCACATAAAAACGCAGCAAATTCCTCAATACCGCCATTTTTCAATTCTGCATCCAAATTAGCATACATATCATCCGTGAATTTCCGACTACAACCCGACACCATAAAACGACGGTCATTTGATTCAATCGGTATCGAACGCTCATCATTCGAAAAAATGATATACGAATTATAATCCGAATGTTTTTCAGCATCGCGCCCTTTGCGCTCCACCATAATCACATCACTCGTAATCATATTTTTAAGCTTCCCGATGATATTCATTCGCTCATCAGACGGACTAATCTCCTCAAAAATTGTAACCAACGCAAACAGCAAAACCGCATTAAAGCGAGATTCCAGCGCATTTTGGTCAAGTTGGCGCAAATAATCACCAAACAAACCCTTAACAACACGCTCGCCGAACGTCGATTTACCCACCCCCTGAGTTTCAGAGATGAAAACCAAAGCCGTTGCAGGCTTACGTTCAGGCCAGCGGAAACGGCAAGCCAACCAATTCAAAACCCACTCAACAGATGCATCAGCCTTATTACCATTGCCGGCACATAAATTTTCAATCAAACCAATGATATGCTTACACCCAGGGAAACGCGCCTTCAAATCAGCAATCGACACATCCTTGGCCGTCTCAACCTCCGGAAAAACCGCAGGCACAGGCAAACCACGAAACATATTGATATAATTGACTAAATTATCATCATTAAACGATACTCCACACGGCAAATCAGGCTCAAAAACATAATTTGAGATCGGGCATACCATTCGCGCCGGAGATTTCGACCAATCATCAAACTGCTCCGGCCACGCCGCCTTTACCGCCGCCAATGACACAACCGAATCCAATTTAATATCAAAAGCATCAGTTGTCCCATCCAAATAAATATAGCGGTTAATCATATCCGCAAACATATCATCAATCTTGGCCAACGCCTCCAACTTCAACCGCTTACCGATGATTTCAGCCTCAAATTCCTCAACCTTTTGCCGTTTAGCCCTATAAGACCAACCAAGCACTGCCTCTTTGCCGAAAATCTTGCCCAACTGACGAAAACTAAAAATTTCCCCTGTTTTCAAAGAGATAACACGCTCCTTCAGGCCGACCTGCGCAAAATTATCCATCAATTCCTGCATAACCAAACCTTCACGGCTACCAACAGACGAATGATCAACATCCGCCCCCGCGCCGCCCCCTTGGTCTTGTGGGTGCGGTGCATCGCACCCACTCATATTATCAGAAGGGCGCGGGAAGATTGCCGGGGCGGAATCATCCACAAAAGGATACGGCCGCAAAGCGGACATCACCGCCCGAACACTGGTAAGAGGCTCAGTATCCACCAACACATCAGCAATATCGTAACCACTCGGCCAAACGCCAGGACGCGGAATATCCGCGATTTCGACCGAACAGCCCAAATCAACCAATACCGCAGCAATACCCAACATCGCCGCCATACCCGGCTGTTCCAAATAATCCAAATACGGCATATCCCATTCGCTCAAACCCTCCTCAACATCTTTTTTTGACCGTTTTCTGCGCTGACTATCACAATCCGGCCAACACACCACCCTACGGCCGGCTAGTGGCTGCCAGTTGGATTTTTTCCAACCATTTGCACCACCGTGCCAAGACACCGCAACATAATCAGCCAAATCATGGCAATTTGCCGCCGCGTCCCGACATTTCTCCCCCTCGACCAACAAAACAGGCGCATTCGGGCGGCGTGCCAAATCGTCCAAACCATACAACGGCAAAGGCTCAAGCACACGACGATTCCGCCATTCCTGCTCACCCTTACCATTCTGACACCATGCAAACGGCAGGTCTTCCTTATGCCCGTCAGCACCGATAAAACGCTGAATAACCATCAACGGACGGCCCTGCTCATCACGATAAACCGCCTGCCGATCAACCCTCTTATCCCTAGCCCGAAATTTAAACGACGACGAACCACGCAAAAAGCCCAATTTCGCCTCATCCACCGGAACAATCGGCGTCCACGTTTCCCGCGCACGACCAGATTTACCATAGTTCGGCGTACCATCCCAAAGAATACGCTCTACCGGCTTAAAGCCACCGATATTCAACCGTTCGGCCACAGCGCGAAGCGCATCTCCCTGATTACCGTGCGTAAATAAATAAGCATAAAGACTGATCAGATCCCCGCCGGCATCATCAGTCGCATAATCAGCCCAAGCACCCGAATGCGTATTCACCGCAAACGAACCCAAATGACGGTCCGCGCGTGTCGGATTCAGCGCAAAAAACTCATGCCCCTTATACTTGCCGCCGGGCAACCATTCCGCCAGCAAATTATCCACCGCATTCAAAGCAGCATCAGCAACAGATTTAAAGTCTAATTTATTCATTTCAGACGGCCTTATACAAAATTTAGGCGTAAAAAAAGCCTGCCCCCCCTCTAATGGAAAAGGCAGGTGGAAAAACATCCCGACATGGCGTATCGGAATCAGGGGTATTTCAAGACACAGTCGCTAAAGCGACAGAATTAACGCAACGCGCAATTTTGAAATCCAACGAACGGCGGCGATCACTATTCCATTCATTTCACACCTCAACTAATTCAGGCCAAATTTCAGCAAAATCATCAGGGCGTAAATCGCGCCGCGTAACAACACCACCAGTAGCGCTCTCAATACGGACGCACCAAATCACAGGTGGCGTTCGTTGGCCATTTGCCCAACGCAAAACATCAGGAGCATGGGCTTTAATCTTTCTTGCAAAAGCGGCCGCAGAAATACTTTCTGAATGGAAATATTCATTAAGCTTCATAAAATTCCTTTCCTAATGGCGCTATATTAGCAAATTGCTAATTACTAGGCAATAGCATTTTGCGTATTTTAAATTTATAGCATTTTGCTATGATTTAAAAAAAAGGAATTATCATGAAAACCATTGAAGAGACATATCGCGAAAAGCTACGCATCCTGATTGCCGAATACGGATCACAAGCCACACTTGCACGACAAATCGAGAAAAATCCCGCACAAATCAGCCAATGGATAAATGGCACCCCAAGTACGACGGGCAAACCTCGCTCATTAAAATCTGAAACTGCTCGGGAAATCGAAAGAAAAACAGGCAAACCGATTGGCTGGTTTGATCAGCCTGAAGATAAAGATAGTCAAACGATAGGTAGCTTCTCATCTCGAAAAAATGACAGCACAACATTGAATTTATACGACGTAGCCGCATCTTGCGGCCACGGACACATTAACCCCGAATTCCCCGACCTCCTCCGGTCGATAGAATTACCCAATAGCGCCCTACAAGAACTGCTTGGCACAGCCAATCTGAAAAACGTCAGCCTATGCCCGCCCGACGGCGACAGCATGGAGCCGACCATACCGCGCCGATCCATTACCCTGATCAAAACCGACATCGCCGAATTCATCAACAGCGGCATATACCTGATTACCTTCCAAGGCTATACCTACATCAAAAGGCTCGCACGCGGTAAAGGCGGCGTATTGCACGTCACATCCGACAACCCCGCCTACTCAAAATCCAATTTTGATATATTGCCGGACGAATACGACCAATTAACCGTACATGGCAAATTCTGGAAAGTCCTCCCCCTCGACTTTTTGGATCTATAATCCGGACATAATCGCAAAAGGCCGTCTGAATATTCAGACGGCCTTTATTTTATCTAACGATAGCAAATTGATATTCCACTAAAAAATAAATAACCTTTTAAAACAATAAAATACAATAAAAATAACATTTTGCTATTTTATTTACAATAGCAATTTGCTAATATCTCCACATCGAAGCAAGAAACAAAGGAAACCGCCATGACTTCAGAAAAATATACCGACCGCGCCCTACGCGCCAAACAAGTCGCCGAAAAGCTGGGGGTCAGCATTCCCTTTGTCTGGGCTAAATGCAACCCCGACAACACCCGCTATGACGCCACTTTCCCCAAACCCTTCAAAATCGCCTGCAACGTAACAGTATGGCTTGAATCCAACATAGACGCATGGTTGGCCGCTCAAGCCGCAAAAACCAACAACCAAAAAGGAGCCGTCGCATGACTACCCAAGTCCAAGAAACCTACCTATTGCGGATTGACGTAAACGCTAACACCACAACCAACTATCTGACCTACTACAGCTGCATCATCCACAACGAATCCGGCGAAAAACTCGTCAGAACCGGTGGACACCGCGAACCACAGCAAGCGGTAAAAACCGCACTCAAAGAATTAGTACAAACCATCCATTTAGGAAGCATGTGAAATGCAAAATAATTTAGAGATTAAAACAGGCCGAGTCTATTCAGCCAAACGCCCAAAAATCATCCACTTACCCTTTGAAGGAGATTTTTATAACGATCGACAAGTTATTCATTTTGACGGCATCACTGTTCAATACGATAGCTTAGAAGTCAAACCCGGACAAAATTACCCCAAAGTCCCATTAGAAAAATTTCAAAAATGGGCAAATGAAGATATTACCGAAATTATGCCCAAAGGCTCATGGAGAAAGGATGATTAAATGAAACGTAAAATCTACCGCACAAAATATGGCCGGCTCATGCTGAAAATTCAAACACAGCATCGCAATAACTACCAATCGATATTCGTGCTTAATATCCCGAATTCACATTTCGAAGCAAGTGGGACAGTTAAATCGATCAACTCCACATGGCAATTCAAATTTCCAAATCGCTCAAAGCAAGACCGAATTTTTAAAGCATTAACGCAAGAGCGCGCCGAAATGGTTGCAGAATCATTAATGGACGCAATCCCCGATATTTTTAAGAAAGGCCGTCTGAAATGAAAATCCGCTACACACTGATCATCGCCATCCTAGCCGCCGCACTCGGTTATGGCTGCGCCCCGGCCATTGCCCACCACGAAAACACAGCCGCCCAAGAGTGCAACCCCGATCATGGCTGTATTGATTTTGACGCTCATCCCGAATTAATCGGCGGCGGATTGGTTTACGAACCATGAAACATAAAATACTAGACCCTTGCAGCGGTAGTCGCATGATGTGGTTTGACAAAAACGACCAACGTACTCTATTTGGAGACCTCCGCTATGAAGAACACACTTTAAAAGATCGAAACTACTCCCGGCATCTGGAAATTCACCCTGATATAAAACTGGATTTCAGAGACCTACCATTCCCCGACAACAGCTTCAAGATAATAGTTTTTGATCCACCCCATCTCATCCGCGCCGGAAAAAAATCATGGCTGGCCCTTAAATACGGCAAGCTTACCCAAAGCTGGCAAGATGACCTTAAACAAGGATTTGCTGAATGCTTCAGAGTATTGGAAATCGGCGGAATACTGATCTTCAAATGGAATGAAAACCAAATATCAAACAAAGCGGTTTTAGAATTAACACCATACAAACCACTGTTCGGTCACACAACAAACAGAAAAGGTCAAACAATCTGGTTTACTTTTATGAAAGACTAGCAATGCAAAAAGAAGATTGGGTACAGGAAACGATCGATTATGCCCACCATCATTAAATTAGCCCTGATCATCATCCAAATCATCATCGAACGCATTATCCGCCATCGGTTCAGCTACTGGGCCGATGGCACACCAAGGAAGCAGCATGAAAAAGAGAAAACGGTACCAACCCAAAACCTTTGACGGCATACCCCCACACATGATAGCCATCATGAAAACCAGCCGTCGCAGCCTGACCGTCAACGAAATCGACAAAGCCATTGCCCCACTGCTGAAGTACATCGACCACCTGAAAACAGGAACAGCCAACGAGACCGACTTATGGGCTGCCTGCTGTACCAATTACCTCATGGTTGAATTAGTCCTCATCCTACAAAGTACCAAAATCCAAGCCGATGACACCGTACAAGAAATCGCCCGCATTAAACTAAGCATCGCCCGCGATTATTTTGTAAACCACGTCAGCGACACACTCGAAGCCCAACAACTCCGAAAAAACAACATTGGCCGCTTCGTAGCCACCGGCGACGAAATCAAAATACTCGAATCCGCCGTCGAACAAGCAAACGAAATATTAAGCCTGGCCGACTACGGCCACTTAATCCAAGCCCACGCTCAAACCGCGCCGCTACTGAACAAACTAACCAACGACATAAACCACAGAAATCAAAAACAGCAACAAAAACCAAACCACTGACAAACCAAAGGCCGTCTGAAATTTCAGACGGCCTGTTTAACCTTAAATCTTCTTAATACTTTCTTCCCACTGCAAACGCTCCTCCTCTTCAATCGCCCGCTTTTCGGCTTCTTCTTTTTCCTTTTTCTCGTCCTGAAGCCTATTCTCTATTTTCTCCACTTCATCGGATACATTTTTGTCAAAAACCATAATAGATATTGCATTATCAGGGCATCTTCTTCGATCATACAAATATAGTTTTGTCCCACTTAACGGATTTCCTGACAAATCATCTAAAAAGTTTTCGAATATGCCCGCATTCACGCCCTCTATGGAGGGTAATAAAATGATAAATCTCTCCGCCTCTTTTACATGAATGCAACTTGAGCTGTTTATCGCTTCTTTCTCGACAGATTCAGTACCGTACTTATCCGTCAAAGCCTTAGCAATATTGAAAACCTCATTCCTATCTTCAATAGCCCTTTTAACACTGCCCACATCTCTAAGGTCATACGCATCAAGCGTATAATGTATTGCTATGTGGTACAACCTGCCTTGATGAAACTTCATCCATATTTCTGGAGCGGTAAAATCTTCGGTCAAAGCCAAATCTTCATACACCCATCTGTAAGACGACGGATAAAGGTCATCTCCTTTCAAAAGCCTCGGCTTCTTACCCTGTTTCTTGGCAATCATTTGTTTGACGTACTGCTCGGAATCACCAATCTTCAGAAACCCGATACCGTCCACCAATGGTTGCGCAACCGTAGCAGCAGATATCAAACAACCAACTACCAAAGCTGCAAAGCATTTCATCTTTACATTTCCTTGCGTGATTTAATCGAATTTTATCATGCCAAATTATATTTCCCTTGACAAGTATTTTCTTTTTGCCTTACATTCCGAGTCAAGAGGTGTCGAAGCCTCTAAATAAGTTCAGTTTTGTACAAGGCCGCATCACGGCGGAATCGTGATTTTTTTGCGTCCGTAGTTTTCTTGGTTTCCTTTGGTTTGTTTGTTTCGATACGCCAAGTTTCCTATGGCCGCGAGGGCGACTAATACAATACCCGCTTTGGCGGGGAATACGTCCACCCTAACCTTGTACAGGGCTTCGAACCTCGCGGCCGCCCGTTCCGGGCACACTCGAAAATTAAGTACAAGGAAACTTCAAATGAACCAAGTTCAAAACATCTCTTTCCACGGCCAAACCTTATCCGTTTTTTCCCAAAACAACCAACACTACGTCGCCATGAAGCCGATCGTTGAAAATATCGGCTTGGATTGGGTCTCACAACATAAAAAAATCCAACGCAGCGAAATCTTAAATTCAACTATGGTCATGATGACCATAGTTGCAGAAGACGGCAAAAAACGTGAAATGCTCTGTCTGCCATTAGACTACCTCAACGGCTGGCTGTTCGGTGTGGACGCCAAACGCGTCAAACCCGAAATCCGCGAACGGCTGCTGCAATACCAGCGCGAATGCTTCAAAGTTTTAAACGCCTATTTCAACAAACCCATCAACCCGCCGCGCATAGCCTTGCCATCAGTGACCGACCAAATGCCAAATCGCAAAGAGTTGGAACAAGTCGTCATGATGTTGGGCGACCGCCTGAAAGAAATCCACAACTGGGGCAGTAGCAATTTGGACAGCTATATCGAACGTCAGGCAGGGAAACCCTTAAACCGCTGTACTTATCAAGAAATCGTCGCCCTTATCCGCCGCATGCACCGCGATACGCAGGACTCATCAGGCCGCCCGATTGTGAAAGGCTCGGCAACCACAAATAGAATCAACAGCGAAACCCTGCCCGATGCCGTCAACACACTGGAAACGTCCAATAGCCTGATTTTGTCTGCCGTGGCCGCAACAATGAAAAGCGGCACGAAATGGCGTGACAAAGCCAATCAGGCACTATACGAAGCAGCCAATCTACATGAAGTGCTGCTAAACATCCTGGAAGGAAAACGCTACCGAAACGAATGCCCAGACATCACGGAAACACAAATCGTTACCGCACTGATGGAGGCAGGGAGGCAGCACAACTTTATCAGCTTCCTAATTACTGAATAAATAATACGGCACAGGCCGTCTGAACATTTCAGACGGCCTGTTTCACAATCTCAACCCTGATAAAACATCTTCCAATTACTAAAGAAATCCGTTATCCCTTCCCCATGCAGCCGCGCTACTGCCTGATCATAATACCGGCGCAAATAATCACTATACCATTGCGCCAGTTCACGCCGCTCATTAAATCTGAATTCTTGAGCTGTCAGATAATGCGGTAAAGAAGAAAACCCCGCCCTCTTTAACGCCGATTTGCTCACATGCCCAAGCGCCAAATCCATCGTCAGAATATCCTTGCCGTTCACCAGGCAGATATTCGTCATCAAGTGTCTAAAACCGTGCATGGTAGCATTCGATTTACCGGCATGCCGGCCATCATAACCACACTGCTTAATCGCCT
Organism: Neisseria sp. P0001.S005; assembly: GCF_051963715.1. NCBI lineage: Bacteria > Pseudomonadati > Pseudomonadota > Betaproteobacteria > Neisseriales > Neisseriaceae > Neisseria > Neisseria sp. P0001.S005. Next base: position 44,879 of record NZ_JBQCTZ010000007.1, read on the forward strand.
GATGCCCAAGCTTTACGCCGACAGTACCCGATACACTATCATTCCTCATGGCCGGGAAAACAAATTCATGCCGACCCGTTACCTCACGCAGCTCAGACAGCAATGCCACCGACCAATCAGACAGCGGAATCAAAAAATCATTCCGCATCTTCATATCTTCGCCTGGCATAAGCCAGACTTTACGATCCAAATCCACATTTTCCCACCGGCTGGCCACTATCGACCCACTCCGTGGCGCAATCAGCGCGGTAAGCAATACCAGATACTTGGCCAAAGCCGTAATTCTTTCATCTTTCAAGAGCGAATAAAAAAACAATGTCAACTCGCTCTCAGACAAATGCGCATCAGGTTTGGATTGATAAGGCGTAAGCAAACCCTTGGCCGTTTCGACAGGATTACGCCTATCACTGATAACTATGCCCTTACGAACAGCATAATCCCACACCGCTTCAGCAATCTGCATTACACGCGTTGCCCGCGCCGGTATATTCTTGGCATTCAGCCATTCCACAAACTCAGACATATCCAGCGCCGTAATGGCATTAATATCCGTATTCTTTCGGAAAAATTCATTGATATGCGCAAGGCTCGCCCTGTCGCCATCCAACGTATTTTTAGCCAGCTTGCCTACCCGCGATTCATACCATGCCGCACCCAAATCGACCATACTTTGCCCACCGGCCGCCACCCGCGCCGCCTGTTTTGCAGATCGCTTCAACGCACCCGGGTCTATCCCCTCATAAAGCTGCCGCTTTGCCTCAAAAGCCGCATCACGCGCCGCCTTAAGCGTCACGACCGGATAAACACCGATAGACAACACCTTTTCACGGCCACCGTACCGATATTTCAGCCGCCAGTATTTCCCACCGGCAGGATGCACAAACAAAAACAGCCCGCCGCCATCGTAAAGCTTATAAGCCTTATCCCCCGGCTTGGCCGTGTCAATTTTCCGCTGCGTCAAACGGTTGGATTCCGCCATTTTTCCTAACCTTTACAAAATATACCCCAGAAAATCCCCCCTAATTAATGTTGCTTTGAGTGGTTTTCCGTATATCGCCGTATATTACAGGCAAAATAAAAACCCGCTTAATATACTGTTTATAAGCAGGTTTGTACACTTCTATATACGGCTGTATATTGTGACCGAATTTAGAAACCATTTTCCATCATGATTTCGCCGGGGATGCGGTTGCGGTGCATGGCGTAGCCCAAATCCATCAGGGCTTGGAAAGTGTCTTTGACCATTGCTGGATTGCCGCAGACCATAAAGCGCGTATCGGCTTTGGTAAACTTAAAGCCGACTTTTTCTTCCAAGCCGCCATTCTTCAGCAATTCGGGAATCCGTTTGCCGCTCAATGCGCCTTCCGTTTCCTCACGCGTGGTAACCGGAACAAAAGTGAATTTATGGAAATATTCTTCAATCAGCGGATGCTCTTTCAAATCAGCGAGGCGCTGGTTGAAAATCAACTCGTCGGCGTAAGAGACGGAATGCGCCAAAACCAAACGGTCGAAACGCTGCCAGATTTCAGGCTGCTCGATAATGGAGAGGAAAGGTGCAATGCCGGAACCCGTGCAGAGCATGACCAAATCTTTTCCGTCGGGGAAACGCTCGGGCAAGAGGAAACCGGTAGCCGTTTTATCCAGCAAAATAGTATCGCCCTCTTTCATCGCGGCAAAACGCGCCGACATCGGGCCGCCTTCGATTAACACCGCGAAATACTCAAGCGTATCGGCGTATTCGGCAGACACGACAGAATACGCGCGCCAAATAAAGCCCTCGCCGTCACGGAAACCAAGGCGCGAAAACTGCCCTGCCGAAAAACGGTAGGACTCGGGACGGCTGATGGCAAAAGTCATCAGCTTAGGCGTATGGTGTTTGATCCACAAGACTTTTTCTTCGGTAAACTTGGCTTCTGGAGAAGCTGCCATAATAGGTTTCCTTGATATTCGGTATCAGTTTCAAATAGGGCTTATTATAAAGATTCAAAAGGCCGTCTGAAATATTTATTTTCAGACGGCCTTTAAGATTATTCACGGCGCAAACGGATACTGATGCCTTTTTGTTCCAAAATCAAATCGTTACCGTCAAAACGATAGTTCCACACGCTTTGTTTGCGCAAAAACGCATCTTCCAGCTTCATGTCTTCACACAGCATCATGCTTACCGCAATATGGCCAAAATCAATTTTATCCGAACCAATCGTATTGGCTTGAAACATCATGCCGTTACATCCCATCTTGCCATACGCCTTAGGCATCTCGCTCAAATCCAGATAGGCATCAGTACCGGCCAAATCTTTTTCGGTGAATTTATTGAAAGCGACAACACGCCATTTGGCGGCTAAAGTAGGCTGCGCCGTTTGTTGAGTTTGTATCTGCGATTTAGAGGCTTGTTCAGGCTGAGATACTGAAGGAGATGTACAAGCTGCCAAAACCACCATACTCATTAATGCGCCGAATAATGTTTTCATATCCATTCCTTATGTATTACTAAAGGCCGTCTGAAAAACCATTCACTTTCAGATGGCCTTTAAGCCTTATTTACAAAGTCGTATCCAATGCTTTGGAAATATCGTTCCAAATATCGTCAACGTCTTCAATACCGACAGAGAAACGCAGCAGGCCGACTTTGATGCCCATTTCCATTTTCACATCATGCGGCACGCCGCTGTGGGATTGGGAATAGCAATGGTTGACCAGACTTTCCACGCCGCCGAGGCTGGAAGCCATTTTGACCAGTTTCATGTTTTTAATCACGCTATTGGCCGCTTCACGCGTGTCATTTTTGAGATAAACCGTCACCACGCCGCCGATGCCTTTGGGCATTTGTGCTTGGGCGAGTTCGTAATGTTCGTGAGACGGCAGGCCGGGATAGAACACTTTTTCAATGGCAGGATGGGCTTCCAAACGGCGCGCGATTTCGAGTGCGTTTTGGCAATGGGCGTTCATGCGCAGAGCCAGCGTTTTGATACCGCGCAACACCAGCCAGCAGTCCATCGGGCCTGCAATCGCGCCGGTATGCACCATCATGTCGTGCAAAGGCTGCGCCAGCTCTTTGGTTTTGGCAACGACTACGCCCATCAATACGTCGGAATGGCCGCACAAATATTTGGTAGCGGAATGGAACACAAAATCACAACCCATATCCAACGGCTGTTGCAGATACGGCGTGGCAAAGGTGTTGTCGATGCCGACCAGCGCACCGGCTGCTTTGGCTTTCGCGGCAAGCGCTTTAATGTCTACCAATCTCAAAAGCGGATTGGACGGCGTTTCCAGCCAAACCAATTTGACATTGTGCGCTTTGAGCAGCTCGTCCAGATTATCCGGATTGCCCAAATCGGCAAAAACAACGTTCACACCCCATTTTTGATAAACATCAACCAATAAATCATAAGCACCGCCGTAAATATCGGCGACGGCAACAATGGTATCGCCCGGGCACAGGAAAGTACGCCATACGGCATCAATCCCCGCCATACCGCTGGAAAAGGCAAAGCCGGCCGCACCGTGCTCCAAATCGGCAACGGTATCTTCCAATACCTGACGGGTTGGGTTGCTCAGGCGCGAGTAGCGGTAAGGCACATTTTCGCCAATCTCGTGCAACGCGAACATACTGTTTTGATAAATCGGCGGCATCAGCGCACGGTTGTGTTCGTCGCAATCGTAGCTGGAATGAATGGCTTTCGTGGCGAATTTCATTTGGTCTCTGCCTATGTAGATGTGAATAATCGAAGATTTTATCACTATCTGAAAAATAGAAACAATCAATGCAGGCGGATAAAGCAAGTGATA